>CAZLDA010000725.1:0-2208 GCA_964557875.1 uncultured Pseudomonadales bacterium
GTAAGCGCGTGGATTGCACCAAAGTACCGATGGGCGGCTAACAAAGCGGAGCCGGGTCAGCCCGGTGGGATGGCGAATGAAAACGTGGCGCCCGGCCCGTCGTTGCACGTCGCCCACAATCGGCCGCCGTGGTTCTCGATGATCGAGCGGCTTATCGAAAGCCCCATGCCCATGCCATGTTTCTTGGTGGTGTAGAACGAATCGAAAAGCTTCTCGAGGTTCTTTGCTTCTACACCCACGCCGGCATCGCATACCGATAGTCGCACGCTGGCACCCTCGTGAGCGGTGCTCACCAACAGGCTGCGTGTGCGGTCCTCTATGGACTTCATCGCATCGGCTGCATTGAGAATCAGGTTCAACATTACTTGCTGCAACTGAACCCGGTCACCCTTGACGGTTGGCAGCCGTTCATCGAGCTCTGTTTTAAGAACTAGACCTAAGCCGCGCAACTCGCTTGACGACAACGCGAGCACTTCGCGCGCGGCGTCGTTCAGATCCACGGCATCGTCGACTCGATGTTCCTGTGCAAAGAGCTTGCGTAGGCGCTGGATAACATCGGATGCGCGCGTTCCATCGCGTAGCGTCCGCTGTGCGGTTGCGCGCGCGCCATCAATGTTCGGCGGGTCGGCTGCCAGCATCCGCAAGCACGTGCTCGCATTGGTGATGATTCCCGCAAGCGGCTGATTAACTTCATGTGCAATCGATGCCGCCAATGCGCCCAGGCTCGTAACGCGCGCGATATGCGCTAGCTCGGCGCGCACCTTGTTGAGTGCTTGTTCCGAAACGTGACGTTCGGTGATGTCTTGCGCGGCGCCGATGAACTCGAGGTTCCCGTCTTTGTCGCGCGTGGCGTGCCCGACGAGATGCAGATGCTTCACCAAACCGTCAGGAAACAATAGTCGGTGCTCGTATTCGAAGTCTTCGCCTGAGTGCGCGCGATGAACCATGTCGTCGAGCGCCGCTAGATCATCCGGGTGCGTACGCGAAGCGATCGTTGCGAGCGACACTGCGATACCGGGTTCGAGCCCGTGGATGCGATACATCTGGTCGGACCAACGAAATTCGCCGCTGCGGAGTCTCCAGAGAAAGCTGCCGGTCTCGCTGACCTTCTCGCCCTGCTGAAGCAGTGCCTCCCTTCGTTTCAGTTCTTCTTCCGCACGCTTCAGATCTTCGATATCGATGTTCACGCCGTACCACTTCACGATGGATCCGCTTTCGTCGCGAAGCGGATTCGCCCGCAACAGGAACCAGCGATACTCCCCGTCGCTACGCCGAAGGCGTGCCTCGGACTGGCCTGCGATGCCGGACGCTCGAAGCGAATCCCACACTGCTAGGAGCCCGGGCTGATCATCGGGGTGGATTGCGAAGGCCCAACCGTGGTCCATCAGTTCTTCCAACGAATAGCCGACATAGTCGAGGAAATGCTGATTTACAGACTCTGTGAGCCCGTCGGGCCGCGCAGACCAGAGCAGTGCCGGCGTCGAGTCGATGATGAGGTGCAGGCTCTGTTCGGTGGCTTTCGTTCGCGCAGCTGCTTCTGCGCGCCTGAGATCGTCGATGTTGGTGTTGATGCCGCACCACTTCACGATGCGGCCGGACGCATCAGTTAGCGGCGCGAACCCGAAGTTGAACCATTGATACACACCATCGTGGCGTTTCAAGCGCGCCTCCAGTTGGCCGGCTTCACCACGCGAAACGTGTTCTGCCCACTGGTTCAGCAACTGGAGGCGGTCGTTCGGATGAACTGCTTCTTGCCATCCGGTGCCGATCGCGGCGTCTGCCGTGAGTCCGGTGAATTCGAGCCAGCGATGATTCAGGTAATCTGCGGCACCATCCAATCCGGCCGTCCAGACGAGGCCGGGAAGCGCATCGACTACGCCGTCGAGTTCGCTTGTCATGCGGACTTGCTCCCTTTTGAAGCCAGTCTTGGCCGCCGACCCTACCAAAACGACGCCAAGGCCGACGACGATACCACCCCCGTTTTAGTGGGCGTCACTTCGGCGTTCTTTCACGGCTAACACCAAGGTATCAGCGCAATTAGTTGCTACGAGGAGCATGCTCGGATCGCAAGGAGAATGTGGAGGTATTCGTGACCGCGCTGCGCGAGCTCATCGTGGTTGTGGACGATGACGAGTCGGTGCGCGAATCGTTGCCGGATTTACTGGGACAGCTGGGCTATGCAGCGTGCGCGTTTCCTTCTGCGGAAGC
>CAZLDA010000726.1:0-2200 GCA_964557875.1 uncultured Pseudomonadales bacterium
TTTTCGGATTTCAACAGCGAACCGCCTACGTGACGCGCGATCGGATCGGGTACGAGAAACGCATGCCCCAGCGCGCCTTGAATGTCCTGGAACCGCTGTTGCAGCGGATGATCGAGGAAAATAGAACGGCCGCTTGCGGAGCGCATCAGGTCGACGATCGCGCCGCCGATGAGATCGCAGCCGCGGTTCATGTTCCAGCGGATCTGCGCGCGTTGCGCCATCGTCACGGTCTCGCGCGCGTTCGCCATCTCGGTGAGTTCCATGGTGTCGGCGCGCATCTGTGTCCACGTCGTGTCGACGTACCACAGCGCTTCGGCGAGGCGTCGTTGCGTGAGCGCGTCGTCGGCAGCACGCGCCGGACCGAGGCGACGCGTCAGGTTCTGGTCGATCCAGATATCGGTGAAGCCGCGCGCAGCGCCCACCACTGCGGTTGCGAGCGCCATGTTGAAGACCACCGACCACGGCATCCGATACAACACGCCGTCGTTCTGTTCGCGGCCCGCGAGAGGTTGGTTGAACGCATAGGCGAGGTGCGACTGCGTGCGGTACGCCGGCACAAAAGCGTTCTCCACTACGATGTCTTTGCTGCCGGTGCCGCGCAGGCCCGCAACATGCCACGTGTCGTCGATGCGGTATTGGTCGGGAAACAGCAGGAACGAACGGAAGTCGGGCAGTGATTTGCCGCCGATCTCGATTTTGCCGACGTTGGCACCGAGATTTACGCCGCGACAGTGGTCGCAGCCGGAGGAGAACGACCATCGCCCCGATACGCGATAGCCGCCTTCCACGGCTTCTGCTTTGCCGGTGGGGTTGTACGACGACGAGTGCATCGTCGCCGGATCGTTGCCCCACATGTCGCGTTGCGCCTGGTCGTCGAACAGCGCGAGTTGCCACGGGTGCACGCCGATAACGCCCGCCACCCAACCCGCCGACGGTGACGCGCGGGAAATTTCGAAGCCGGCGTCGATGAAGTCGATCAGCGGCACTTCGCCGCCGCCCCAACGAGCGGGCTGAAGCGCTCGGACAAAGCCGTTGTCGAGAAGCAGCTTCCAGGTGTCGTCGCTCAGCCGGCGCAACTGGGTGTCTTCCGCCGCCGTTGCGGCAAATGCCGGTGCGAGTTGTTTTGCGCGTTCGACCAGATTCACGTCGCTCCCCTCTGTTCATGTAACGATCGCTACAGTAAGCTACGGGCACAGCCGAGGTCAACAGCGAGAACGGGACGAGACATGGCGCGTGCAGTGAGACGCAAACGGGTGAACGGCGAAGAATCACGCGAACGGATTCTGGAAGCGGCCGCCGAAGTGGCCAGCGACCGCGGTTACGAAGGCACCAGCATTTCCCTGGTCAGCGAACGCTCGGGTTTGCCCGCGAGTTCGATCTACTGGCACTTCGAAGACAAGGATCACCTCATCGCGGCGGTGATCGAACGCAGCTTCAACCGCTGGCTGGAAGGTATGGGCGCCTGGGTGCCCAACATGAAGGGTGCGTCTCGCGATCAGCTTTTTGTCGCGTCTCTTGCGCAGACCGCGAAAGCGTTGACGGATGCACCGGTGTTCCTGCGACTTGGGCTGATGCTTGGCCTCGAGCGGCGCTCGGACGAGCCGACCGCGCGCAATCTGTTCCTGCAGGTGCGCGAACAGGCCTTCAACCGCGTGATCGCCCTTTACGCACATTTGTTCGACGGCGAACTGGACGATGCGGCGGTGAAGTCGCTTGCAACGCTCGTCATGGCCGGCACCGACGGCTTGTTCATCGCACGCGAACTGAATCCTGAGCGCGTCGACTTCGACGCGCAGTTCGAACTGCTCGGGGTGTCGTTGCTTGCTGCCGCGAAACACCTTGCTTCCCGTAGCGGTCGTTCCAGGAAGGCGGCGACCCGCTAGCGCGAATTCCTCGCGCCAGCGAAACGCAGACCGCACCGATTTGCCGGAGGTTCTATTCGGCGTCGGCAGCACACGGTGCGGCGCGGCTCGATAGGCCGATGCCGCGACGCGCTTGCCGGATCGTGTTGCGGTCGTGGCCGTTCGTGCAGTAGCCGAACGAAATGCCCGTCGCGGGGTCGCCCCAGGCCACCTGGCCGCCGGCGCCATCGTGACCGAACGCGAGCGGTGAGTTCGTGTGGCCGAACCCGCGTGCATTGCGGCGTTCGTCACCGGCCACTACCACACCGAGCGCACGGTTCACCGGTGTTCCCAACAGA
>CAZLDA010000727.1:0-2196 GCA_964557875.1 uncultured Pseudomonadales bacterium
GTCGACCGGCAGCGGAATCTCGACCTTCTTCGCAATCCGGAGCGCGGCGTCGAGCAGATCCGGCTCGTACAACGATTTCCCGACGCTGTGACCTTGCGCCGCAATGAACGAATTGGCTATTCCACCGCCGACGATGATTGCGTCTGCGATTTCCGACAGCCGGTCGAGCACTTCGAGTTTCGTGGACACTTTCGAGCCGCCGACTACCGCCAACATCGGCGGCGACGGGTTCGCGAGCGCGCGACCGAGCGCATCGAGTTCGGCTGCAAGCAGCGGACCCGCGCACGCCGTCGGCGCGTACTTTGCGATTCCATGTGTAGACACTTGCGCTCGATGGGCGGTGCCGAACGCATCCATCACGAACACGTCGCACAGCTTTGCCATACGCCGCGCCAGCGCGTCATCGTCAGCGCCCTCGCCTTCGATCCAGCGCACGTTCTCGAGCAGCTTGATCTGACCCGGCGCAATGTCTACGCCGTCGATCCAGCGGCTGACGAGAGGAACTTCGCGCTTGAGCAAATCGCTCAGCTTTGCGGCGACGGGCGCGAGGCTGAATTGCGGTTCGCTGCTCGCGTCTTTGCCTTCGGTTGGCCTGCCCAGATGCGACACCACCATCACGGCCGCACCGGCGGCCAGCGCCTGCTGCAGCGTCGGCAACGCCGCGACGATGCGCGCGTCGCTCGTCACTGCGCCGTTTTTCACCGGCACGTTGAGATCTTCACGAATCAGCACGCGCTTGCCGCGAAGCGGCAGGTCGGTCATCGCACGGACGCTCACGCTTTACCTCCTCGAATGCAGCCGCGAATCGCGGCCACCACGTGATCGGCCGTCATCCCAAGGGCTTCCATCGCATCCGGCCCCTTCGCGGACATGCCGAAACGGCCGATGCCGACCACGGCGCCGTCGAGGCCCACGAAGCGATACCAGTAGTCGGGATGGGCGGCTTCCACCGCTACGCGCGCGCGCACTGCCGACGGTAACACCGACTCACGGTACGCAGCGTCCTGGGCTAGGAATACGTCGGTGCTGGGCATCGACACCACGCGCACCCCAGTACCCTCGTCGGCGAGTTTCTTGGCCGCTGCCACCGCGAGTGCCACTTCCGAACCGGTCGCAATAACGATAGCTTGCAACTTCGATGATTCTTGGACCAGCACGTATCCGCCGCGCTCGATCGCGTTGAACGCTGCTTCTGATCGTGGTTGCGCCTTCGTTTTCTGACGAGTGAGCACGAGCGCGGTCGGGCCGCTTCGGCGTGCAATCGACGCGCGCCAGGCAACTGCCGTTTCCACCGTGTCGCACGGACGCCATGTCGACAGATTCGGCGTTGTGCGCAGGCTTGTAAGCTGCTCCACCGGCTGGTGCGTGGGGCCGTCTTCGCCGAGCGCCACCGAGTCGTGCGTGTAGACGAGTATCTGCCTGATGCCCATCAGCGCCGCCAAGCGCACGCCGTTGCGCGCGTATTCCATGAACATCAGGAACGTTGCCGAGAACGCCACAAAACCGCCGTGCAGCGCAATGCCGTTGGTGAGCGCGGTCATGCCGAACTCGCGCACACCGAAGTGCACGTAGTTGCCGCCGCTCTCGTGCGTGAGCACCTTGCAGCCTTTCCAATCCGTGTTGTTCGACCCGGTCAGATCGGCCGAGCCGCCGATCAACTCGGGCAGCGTTGGAGCAATCGCATTGAGGCAGCGTTGCGACGATTTGCGGGTTTCGAGATCTTCGAGCGTGGTTTGCGCGGCGTGCGCCACACCATCGAGCGCAGCGCTCCAGTTGTTCGGCAGATCGCCCGCAATACGCCGGTCGAGTTCGCGGGCGAGATCGGGGAACGCGGTGCGATAGCGGTCCATCAGCGCGTTCCAGCCGGCTTCCCGTTTTGCGCCGGCCTCGCGACAGTCCCACTCTTTGTAGATGGCGTCGGGTATTTCGAACGGGCCGTAGCTCCAGTTCAGCGTGCGGCGCGCCAGACTGACCTCATCGGGGCCGAGTGCGGCGCCGTGCGCTTCCGCAGTGGCCTGCTTGTTCGGCGAGCCGAAGCCGATGACGGTGCGGCAGCGGATCAAGGTCGGCTTGTCCTGCTTTTGTGCTTCAGCCAAAGCAGCGGCGACGGACCCCGGGTCCTGGCCGTCTACGTGACGGATCACGTGCCAGCCGTAAGACTCAAAGCGGGTGCCGACATCCTCGGTGAACCAGCCT
>CAZLDA010000728.1:0-2190 GCA_964557875.1 uncultured Pseudomonadales bacterium
GTCGCGAAATATCGCGAGCGGTACGGCGAGGTCGGCTACTCGGAGAACGTGCTGTATCCGGGCATTCCCGAAGCGGTCGTCGCATTGCGACGAGCGGGGTATCGACTTGGCGTGTGTACGTCGAAGCGAATGGATTTCGCAGAGCAGATTCTCGCGATGTTCGGCCTGCGCGAGCACTTCGAGTTCGTCAGCGGCGGCGAGATCGGCATCCCGAAATGGCGCCAGATGAAAGCGTTGCTTGCGGAAGGGAAGGTGAGCAAGGCAAGCCTGATGATCGGCGATCGCGCGGTGGATGTGGAAGCCGCGCACCGCAACGGACTCCACGCCGCCGGCGTGTTGTGGGGCTACGGCAGCGCCGCCGAACTCGCGGAGGTGCGTCCGCGCTATTCGTTCGCATCACCTGGCGATCTGCACGAGCTCGCCGGCAGCCCTGCTACGATGCCTCCCTCTGCTTCTGGAGAACTCACATGAACGGCGCGGAATCGTTGATCAGATCGTTCGTCGACGCCGGCGTAACCTGTTGTTTCGCGAATCCCGGCACATCGGAGATGCACCTGGTGCAGGCGATCGATGCGGTACCGCAGATGCGCGCGATACTCACGCTGTTCGAAGGCGTCTGCAGCGGTGCCGCCGATGGTTATGGTCGGATGCGTGGAGTACCCGCCTTGACGCTGCTGCACCTCGGGGCGGGGTTGGGCAATGCGGTCGCCAACCTTCACAACGCGCGCCGCGCGAGCACGCCCCTCATCAATGTGGTTGGGGATCACGCGATCCATCACGTTGCGTATGACGCGCCGCTGACGTCCGACATCGAAGGTGTGGCGAAGCCGGTGTCGGCCTGGATCCGCACGGCAACGTCGTCGACGATACTGGCCGAGAAGGGCAGAGCCGCCGTGCGCGCCGCAATGGCGGCGAGCCCGAATCCGATCGGCAACGTTGTCACGTTGATCGTGCCGGCCGATTGCGCGTGGGGCGAAGGCCGTTACTCAGCGCAAGGTCCGATCCCCGCGGGCGTGCGGCCGCACGTGCCTGACGACGTGATCGATGCGATGGCAGGGCGCCTCAACGCACAAAGTGTGCTGCTGCTCGACGGTGTCGGTTTGAGCGAAGCGGGCGTGCGTGCCGCCGGCCGCATCGCCGCGGCAACCGGATGTAGATTGTTCTCGAGCACGTTCCCGGCTCGCGTCGAATCTGGCCCCGGACTACCGGCCGTCACCCGCATGCCGTACTTCCCCGAACAAGTGCTCGAAACACTGAAAGACGTGCCGTTGTTGATGCTCGCGGGCGCTGAGGCGCCGGTCAGTTTCTTTGCTTACCAGAACCTGCCGAGCAGCCTTGTGCCAGAAGGCTGCGAAGTGGCCTGCCTTGCGCATCGTCACGACGACATCGTTGCCGCACTCGAAGGGGTGGCTGATGCGCTCGATGCGCCGCGCAGCGCTAACGGCCACGATGCGGCGCGCCCGAGTCTGCCGCAGGGCGCACTCAGCACCGGCAACGTCGCGCGAATTCTCGCGGCAATGGCACCGGAGAACTGTATCGTCGCAACCGACTCGGGTGGCGGCGGTGCCGCGTATCCCGTGATGCAGCGCGCGGTGCGAAACAGTTGGTTGAACCTCACCGGCGGTGCCATCGGGCAGGGTGGGCCCGTCGCAACCGGCGCCGCAATCGCATGTCCCGATCGGCAAGTGCTCGCGCTGCTCGGCGACGGCGGTGCGATGTACACGATTCAGTGTCTGTGGACGCAGGCGCGCGAGAACACCAAGGTGGTGACGGTGATCTTCTCGAACCGCGCCTACAACATTCTGGAAGTCGAATACCGACGCCTCGGCATCAACGACATCGGCAAAACCGCCGCGAGCCTGTTCGATCTCTCTACGCCGAACATCGATTGGGTCGGCCTCGCTGCGAGCATGGGCGTGCCCGGCTCGAGAGCGGCCACGTGCGACGCGTTCGTGCTGGCGCTGCAGCGCGGCTTCGAATGCGATGGGCCGTATCTGATTCAGGCGGACGTGGCCTGACGGGCGCGCGGTGGCGCACTCTGCTTGGGAGTTCGACTGAGCAACAAGACACAAGAAGCGCTTGTGCGTCCTAAGGAACGTCTCCGGGATGGATTAGGCCGTGCCGGCGCCAGCTGATTCGTAGGAGCCAGGTTCGTGCAGGGGCGACCTCGCGGGTGTCCTTCGGGTTCGG
>CAZLDA010000729.1:0-2184 GCA_964557875.1 uncultured Pseudomonadales bacterium
GCGCGCGTTGTTTCAACTCGTGGAAGCGCATCGCATCGACTGTCGGATGCTCGCCGCATATCCGGGCATTCGCGGCGACCACCAACGCGAAAGCGCGACTGAATTGGCTCGTCGGCCGCTGCTGCTCTTCATCGCCGATTTGCGCGGCGTTCTTGAAGCAACGTTGCGCTTTACGCTCGGTGTTCGTGCGCAGACGTTATCGGAAATCGACACCACAGGCATTGCAGCGCGGATGCTCGCGATCGTTGCCAACGTCGGGCGCGCCGGCGCCAACGTGTACGTCACGGCGGATGCAGTGGCCGCGGTATACTCATTGCTCGAAGACCGTGGGCTGATTCCGGCCGTGTCGGGATCCCTCGCTGTGCCCCCCGAAGTCGATGTGCCGCGTCCTGAAATTCACGGTGCACCGCCAACCGAATGGCTGCAGCGTGAAGACCGGCTCGACGACTGGACCCGCGAGCTCGAAGGTCTCGACGCGATGATCGCAACCGCTGCCAGTGACGCCGAGGCAGGTATCTCGGAGGCCGGCGCAGAACGACCGCCGGAAATCGAAGTGCGGCAGGTTACCGATCAGCGCGACACGCTGGCGCGCCGTATCGAGATGGAACGCAACACGTTGCGGCACGCGCTCGGGCACGACGACAAGGCAGCAAGCCACAGTTATCTGTATGACGAGTGGGATTGCCACGCGAACCACTATCTGCGCGGCTGGTGTCGCCTCTACGAGCGACGTACGGAGCCCGGTGCGGCAGCCGACGTCATCGCGCTGCTGAAACGTATTGCGCCGCACGAGCAACGTGTGCGGCGGCAATTTCAACAACTGCCCCTGCAGGCGTATCAACGTACGCGGCGAGTGCTCGACGGCGAGGAACTCGACTGGGATCAGATCCTCGATCATCACACCGATATGCGCCGCGGCGCGGCGCCCGACGAACGCGTCTATCAGCGCCGCGACCGGGTGACCCGCGACGTCGCCGCCGCCTTCCTCATCGATCTGTCCGCTTCGACCGACGATCCGGTCGTGAAGCCGGAGCCGACGCCGAACTCAGATGACGACGACGACTTTCTGTGGCAACCGGTCAAGATCGATCACGACGCGGCACCGCCTCGCCGCATCATCGACGTGCTGCGCGATGCGATTGCGTTGATGGCGCGCGCGCTCGACAGCCACGGCGACGCATACGGCGTATTCGGCTTTTCGGGATACGGGCGGGACTGCGTCGAATACTACGTTGCAAAGGAGTTCGGCGAAGCGTTCCGCAGCGCGAGCCTGCGCGCGCTGGTCGGCATGCGCCCGCGTCGCAGTACACGTATGGGTCCGGCGATCCGACACAGCATCGCGAAGCTGGCACGAACCGGCAGTGCCATGAAAGTGCTCATCATGCTCTCGGACGGGTTCCCGCAGGATTGCGATTACGGTCCCGATCGCAGCGACCACGAATACGGTGTGGCGGACACCGCACGCGCGCTCGAGGAGGCAGCGCGCGCGGGCGTTCAGACGTTCTGTATTACGGTCGACCGTTCAGGGCACGACTACCTGAAACGGATGTGCCCCGATGATCGTTACATGGTGATCGACGAAATCGAGTCGCTGCCCGACGCGCTCACCAAGGTCTACCACAAGCTCACCGCGTGACAGTCAGTCGTCGCTCGCGACACCCAGCAGGTGCAGCAAACTGGTGAACAGGTTGAAGATCGACACATAGAGGCCCACCGTAGCGCGAATGTAGTTCGTCTCGCCGCCGCTGATCACTTGACTCGTCTCGAACAGGATCAGCGCGGAGGCGAACAGAACGATGCCTACTGAAATCGCCAACGACAGCCCGGATATTTCGGTGAAGTGATTCAGTATCAACCCGCCGAGCAGCACGAGCCCCCCGGTCACCAGGAATCCGCTCAGGAAACTGAAATCCTTACGCGTGGGCAGCGCATAGAACGACAGGCCGACGAACGCGCCCGACGTTAGGCCAAGCGCCTGACCGACCAACTGCGGACCGTGCGGCAGCTTCAGGTACAACGACAGCATTGGCCCGAGTGTGTAACCGAGGAATCCGGTGAACGCGAATACGGCGAGCAAACCCCATGCACTGTCGGCCAGCCGGTGCACGATGAACAGCAAGCCGAAAAACCCGATCAATGTAGGGAAGAAGCCCAGGTAAGGCGCATTGGTGGCTACCGCTACAA
>CAZLDA010000730.1:0-2177 GCA_964557875.1 uncultured Pseudomonadales bacterium
CGGGTGCACCTGATCGAAGAAGACCCTCAACCCGCTCGTCAGAAGGAACACGCCGAGCACGCGAAGCCCTATCCGCTGCCCACCTTTCAGATCGGCGAAGACGGCGCCGCGCTGATGCCGTATGAAACCCTGATCAACCCGACGCCGGTTCCGTCGAACGTGCTGCACTGGCCATGGCAAACCGTGAAGGCGAATCTCGACAAACTCGAAGCGCTCGGTGCGCAGTACATCGGCCGGCGCCTGTATCTGCTGTACAACACCAAGACGGAACGCTTCAACGGAACCACCCCGAACTTCTTCGCGACGATGACGATCCGCCCGCCGAGCATCGTCGACCGGCCGCACCGGCACGTGTCATCGGCCATCAACTACTACTTCCACGGCTCGGGCTACAGTCGCGTCGAAGGCAAACGCTATGAATGGTCCGCGGGCGATCTCATGGTGTCCGCGCCGGGTTGGGCCGTACACAACCACGCGTCGTACGATGAGTCGAGCGTGTACGAACTGACCATTCAGGATCAGCCGCTGAACATCTACATGGAGTCGCTGTTGTGGCAGGAAAGCCTCGATCAGCCCGGCCGCATCCTGGGCACCGATCCCGGCTTCGCCACGAACCGCTCTTAACACGCCGCTCTTAACACACTGATGAAGCTCGAAGCACGGGCACTGCGCGGATCCATCACACCGCTGATCACGCCGTTCCGCGACGGCGAGGTGGATTACGCCACCTACGCGACGCTCGTCGAACGGCACATTACGGAAGGCGGCCACGGGATTCTGGTGAACGGCACGTCGGCCGAGCCGAGCACGCTGACGGTAGACGAACGCAACCGTCTGGTGCAGACGGCCATCGAAGTGGCCAAGGGTCGCACGCAGATCGTCGCCGCAACCGGATCGCAATCGTTCGCGGAGTCGCAGGCGCTCACCGACTTCGCGGCGCATGCCGGCGTGGATGCGCTGCTGATCGTCACCCCTTATTACATCCGTCCGCCGCAGCGTGGTCTCGTCGAGTACTACGCCGCTCTCGGCGCGCGAAGTGACCTGCCATTGATGATCTATCACATCCCGGTGCGCGCGGCGGTGAACATCGAGTTGCCGACGCTGGTCGAAATCGCCGAGCGCGTGCCAACGCTCGTCGGCATGAAGCACGCCTCCACCGACCTGGCGTTCGTTTCCGACGTTCTTGCAGAATTCGGCCCTGATTTCCGCATCTTCGTCGGCCTCGAAGAACTCAGCTTCCCGATGCTGGCGCTCGGCGCGTGCGGCTTGATGAATGCGGTGGGCAACCTGGTGCCCGGCCCGGTGGCGCGGCTGTACGAAACAACCGCCTCCGGCGATCTCGAAGCCGGCCGGCGCGCGCACTACGAACTGCTCGAACTGAATCGTGCGGTGTTCTGGGACACCAATCCGATTCCAATCAAATACATGGCCAAACGGTTGGGCATTCTGCCGAACAACGAACATCGCTTGCCGATGGTCTCGGCCACGCCGGACCTCGAACGCCGCCTCGATGCGTTGCTGCGTTCCACAAGGCTGCTCGCCGAATAGCATGCATTACGATCCGCGCATCGATCTGAAGCCCGCCCCGCTGAGATTCAATCCCCTCAACGCGCTCGTTGCGCCGCGACCGATCGGCTGGATCACGTCGATCAATCGCGAGGGTCGCGTGAATCTCGCCCCGTTCTCGTACTTCAACGCGTTCTCGGCCGATCCACCGATCGTCGGATTCGCGCCGAATGCGCACCCGAACGGCGGTAGCAAAGACACGTTGCGAAATGTCCAGGAGATACCCGAATTCACCGCCAGCATCGTCTCGGCCCATCTGGCACAGCCGATGAATGAAACGTCTCGGCAACTTCCTTATGGTGAGAATGAGTTGATCGCAGCGGGTCTTACCGCCGTGGCATCGAAGTACGTCCGCACGCCGCGCGTCGGCGAAGCGCGCGCCGCGCTCGAATGCCGCGTGTTCGAAATCGTCGCGCTGCCGGCCGGAACGGATGGTCGCGGCAGCCATCTCGTGCTGGGTGAGGTCGTGGGTGTGTACATCGACGACGCGCTGATCGGTACTAATGGCCGCATCGATTCGATCGCGCTCGGCCAGGTGGCGCGGCTCGGCTATCACGACTACACCAACGTCACGTCGATCTACGAAATGCGACGGCCGGACTGACCATGGC
>CAZLDA010000731.1:0-2170 GCA_964557875.1 uncultured Pseudomonadales bacterium
GCCAGATTGCGGCCGATGGGCGCCTGCGATTCGGTCCCTAGCGTACTGCGAGACGATCAGGCACTCCACCGGCCTGCGGCCCGAATGCCATCCGACACTGAATCGTCGCGACACGCAATGCACCGAGAGCATCGCGCGGCTCATCCTGCAGCAACTTCATTGAGTAGCGCGCGGAGTCTCAATTCCATTCTGCACATGCTTGGCATCTACGCCAACGAGCACGACAAGGCGCGCTTCCATCCACGTAGCTCGCCGCGGCGAAGATGCGCGTCTTTTTCGTTCGCGTCGATCACCGCACCGCAGTGTCGCGCGCGCCTGTACGCGTCGTCCTCTTCGCCCCGGGCCGGTACTCGACCGCTACTTTGCGGAAAAGTCGCTCGATAGCACCATGGCGGGCTCAAGAAGCCGACACCTGGTCGCCTCACGTCGAGCCGACAACGACTTCGAATCACTGTGTACAATCCGCGCCCCGTTCTTGATCATCGTCTGTGCGCGACAACGTGATGCCCACTTACCCCGTTTCTTCTCGATGAAACACGCCATCTCTCGGAACCAGACGTCTCAGGTGACCCGCACAAACACTGACGTGCAGAGCAACTGGACCCTCTGCGTCGCTCCCATGATGGAGTGGACAGATCGCCACTGCCGGCATTTTCATCGCCTGCTCGCGCCGCACGCCCGTCTGTACACCGAAATGATCAGCACCGGCGCGTTGCTTCACGGTCCGCGGGAACGCTTGCTCACGTATTCGGCGGAACAGCATCCGGTGGCGCTGCAACTCGGCGGCGCGGATCCTGCGAGCCTTGCCGCCTGTGCAAAATATGCCGCCGACGCCGGCTTCGACGAAGTGAACCTCAACGTCGGCTGTCCGTCCGATCGTGTACAACAGGCGCGCATTGGCGCGTGTTTGATGCTGGAGCCCGAGCTCGTCGCCGATTGCGTCGCCACGATGCGCGCAGCCGTCGATATTCCGGTGACAGTGAAGTGCCGTACCGGTGTAGACGCCGAGGATGACTATGACTTTCTCGCACGCTTCGTCGACACCGTCGCCGGCGCCGGCTGCAACACGTTCATCGTGCATGCGCGCAAAGCGATTCTCACCGGGCTGAGTCCGGCACAGAACCGCACCATTCCGCCGCTCGACTGGACGCGCGTCAGTCGCCTCAAAGCGGACTTCCCCGAACTGACGTTGGTGGTCAACGGAGGCATCGAGACACGCGATGCCGTACACGCACAACTGCAATGCGTCGATGGCGTCATGCTTGGGCGCGCCGCATATCACAATCCTTGGATATTGACGGCGCTGAACGCCGAGCTCTTCGGCACCACACCACCGCTACGCCGTGGCGAAGCACTCGACCGGCTGCTTCCCTACATTCGGTCGGAACTCGCTCGGGGTTCCCGTTTACACGACGTTGCGCGCCACCTGCATGGATTGTTCAATGGTCTGCCGGGGGCGCGGCGCTATCGACGTCATTTGTCGGAGCACTCGCATCGCGCAGGCGCAGGCATCGACGTGCTGACGGAAGCTGCGTCGTTCGTCAACGAAATCGGCATCGAGGAGTTACCTTCCGCATGTTCGAACGCCTGAAAACTCTTCTGCAACAGTTCCCTTCGGCGTCTCTGGATGGCGAAGAAGCGGCGCCCATGGCCGCGGCGATGCTGCTGCTGGAGGTTGCCTGGGCCGATCAGAACATCACCGAAGCGGAAGTGGCGTCCACGCGCGATGCTGTACAGGCGATGTTCAAACTCACCAACGAGCAGGTGCAGGCGCTCGTCGATCGAGCGAAGTCTGAACACGACACGGCAATTTCGATGTATCCGTTCACGCGGGCGGTGAACGATGCGTTATCGATGGAAGAGAAGCGGCAGCTGATCCTCTTGCTGTGGCGCCTCGCCGGCTCCGATTCGAGCATCGACGTTCACGAGGAATACACGATCCGCCGCATAGCGGACCTGTTGTACGTCTCGCACGATGACTTCATTGCGGCCAAGCTCGAGGCCAGGAACGGTTGAAGCGCTAGCGCCTTGCGATACAACCGCCCATTCCGACGAAAGCGACGTCCTGCCCGGCAACGGTGAGTATCATGTTGCCGTAGGTCTGATTGATCGACAGCGTATATCCACCACCGCCCATCTCGCCCTTGATCCCCGAATCGGTTCCCTGCAG
>CAZLDA010000732.1:0-2160 GCA_964557875.1 uncultured Pseudomonadales bacterium
CAGTTCGTACACACGCCTCGGCAAAGTCAGCAGGACGTACACGATCGCCTGACCCAGTCCGTAGCCGACATATTTCTCGCGTAGTTCATCGACGAGCTGGAAGACGATGTTGAGCCCCGCGAAAGCGACCAGCACAACCAGCATCGCCTTGAAGACGGTGCTGCTGACGTAACGGTCTATGCGCAGAATCAACGCATCAGTCCGCGTGCGGCCGGTACATACGCTGCAGCAACCAGTAGCCGAAGGCCGCAAACGCCAGGTGCGCAGGCCACATGCCGACGACGTGTGGCAACTGTCCGCCGGCAAGCGCGTTGCGGTTCACCAGCAGCACGAAGTAGTACGCCAGAAATGCGAGCACCGCAGGTACGATCCGCGCGAAACGACCTTCGCGCGGCCGCACCCGCGCGAGCGCGTAGCCGATCGGTACCGCAATCAATGTCATCAGCGGCAAAGCAAACCGCCAATGCAGTTCGGCGGACGAGCGTGGATCGTCGCCTTTCAATTGGCTCGTCGGCTGCGCATCGATCTCGATGTCGTCCAGGGATGGATCGCGCTGCTCGATACGCTGACTCAACGTTTCGAATCGCACCACACGATACGACCGTTGACCGATCTCGCCTTCGTAGCGTCGTCCCGCCCCGAGCAGCATGAAGCGGCTGCCGGTAATCGAGTCGATGTACTGACTGCCCCGCTGCGCCCAGATCGTTACGCTGCGCCCCTGCGTTTGCGCCGCGATGAACACACGCGACAGTTCCCGCTTGTCCGGGGACGCAGATTCCGAGTACGTCACACGGGCGCCGTCGTTGAAGGTGTGGAACACGCCGGGCGTCATCGTTTCGAACTCACGTTCTACGCGCTCCGCCGAAAGGAACCGTTCGAGATCGGCGAGCGCACGCGGCGTGACGTCGGTGGAGAGATACACAACCGTCGATGCAACCACGAGCGCGCTGCCGCCGATCCAGCTCAGCACCTGCAGCGGTGAGCTGCCACCGGAAACGAGCACCGTCATTTCCTGATCCGCGTAGAGACGCGCGGTGGTGAGCACGAGCGCGATGTAGAACGAGAACGGCATCGTCAGCTGCAGAAATCCGGGAATGCGCAGCGCGATGATCTTGAGTAGCGCATCGGCGGAGTGTTTGCCGACCGCGGCGTCCTGCAGATAGCCCATGAATCGTCCGCCGAGCGCGATCACCAACAGAACCACTGCGGTGACGAGAAACACCGCCAACAACTCGCGCGAGACGTATCGGAACGCGATGCCCATCTATCTCTATCCGTCGCCTGCGCTTGCGTTTGGGTGTCGTGTGTCGCGGCTTTTCATTTAGACTTGCGCGACGTAAACGCGCGACAAGATTGGGGATTATGAAGTATTCGATGAAGTCCGGAAAACTCGATGATCTGCGCACCGATTGTCTGATCGTCACGCTGCGTGCCGCGCGAACCGTTGCGCGCGCGCTCCGCCTCGACGATTACTTCGTTGCAGCAACCCACGACTTCGTCGACAAACCCGGCCGGTCGCAATTGATCACGCTGCCGAAGGCGAGCTCGATCCGTCGCTTGCTGCTGGTGGGTATCGGCGACGAAGCGGAACAGTCGCCTGCCGATTTCCGCAAGTCCATCGGTGCCGTGGGTACCGCATTGAAGAATGCGCCGGTGCGCGATTCGGTGCTGGCGCTCGATGCCTTCAAGGTGTCCGGCTACGACGGCTATCAAAAGGCGCGCGTCGCGTTGGCGCTGTTGACCTCTCAGCTATACCGTTTCGCCGCGTCGAAGCAGCAGGACGAAACACCGGCGCCGCAGATCGTGCAGCTCGCCGTGCACAGCGACGCGCGTGGTCGCAGTGGTGCCGGCGACGCCGTTCGGCATGCACAAGCACTCGACACCGGCATGGCGTTCGCGCGCGATCTCGGCAACCAGCCGCCGAACATCTGCAATCCGACCTATCTCGCCGCCGAAGCCCGCAAGCTAGCGCGCAAAGCAACGCCGAAAAATCGTGTGCGGGTGAAGGTGATCGACGAACGCGAAATCGAGGCGCTCGGCATGGGCGCGTTCATGTCGGTCACTCGCGGCAGCGCAACGGCGGGTAAATTGATCATCGTCGAGTACCGTGGCGCTTCCCCAACAACGCCCCCTGTCGCGCTGATCGGCAAAGGCATCACG
>CAZLDA010000733.1:0-2159 GCA_964557875.1 uncultured Pseudomonadales bacterium
CGTCCGCCGCGCAGTGCAGCGGCAACGCGCCGTGGTGGATGCTTACCCCAGTTCGAAGGCGTCGCAGAGTTTCATGGATCTCGCGCGCGAAGTGGACCGCTGGCCGGTTCCCGTCGCGCCGCGTGGACATCTCGAGTTCTTCGTAGAACGTCTCGTGGCCACGGCGGCGGGTGCGGCGTGATGCGGCACCAACCACAACATGAAGCACGGCAACGTGAGGCACGAGAGGATGCGTGACTCGATAGCGTCGGCGTACCAGGAACCGCGCGTCTCGTTGAATGAGGTAGTCGCCACCTATGCGCCGCTCGTGAAGCGCATCGCGCATCACCTGTTGGGACGCCTGCCGAACAGCGTGCAGCTCGATGACCTCGTTCAGTCCGGCATGATCGGCCTGCTCGAAGCTTCGCAGAAATACGACGCATCGAAAGGTGCCAGTTTCGAAACCTACGCAGGTATTCGCATTCGCGGCGCGATGCTCGACGAAATGCGGCGCGGCGACTGGGCGCCTCGTTCGGTGCACCGCAATTCGCGGCGCGTCGCCGCAGCCATTCGCGCGGTGGAACTGCGCAAAGCAAACGAAGCGAGCGATCAGGAAATCGCCAACGAGCTTGGCGTGTCGCTCGAAGAGTATTTCTCGATGCTGGCCGATTCGGCCGGCCGCAAATTGTTCAGCTTCGACGAGCTGCCTGTGGACGACAACGGCGATTCGGTGGCGTTCGCTTATCCGGAAACGTCGCCCGGGCCATATGAACACGTGCAGAACGCGGCATTCCAGAATCGTCTGGTGGAGGCGATCAAGAACCTGCCGGAACGTGAACAGCTGGTGTTGTCGCTGTACTACGACGACGAATTGAACCTGAAGGAAATCGGTGAGGTGCTCGGCGTGAGCGAATCACGCGTGAGCCAGATTCACACACAAGCGACGCTGCGTTTGCGCGCACGTCTGCAGGACTGGAACGGGGGCGCCTGATCGTGGATGTATTGGCTATCGTCGGCGTGTGTGTCGCGTTCATCGCGATCATCGGCGGCAATTTTCTCGAAGGCGGACAACTCTCCGCGCTGCTGAACACGCCGGCCGGCATCATCGTGCTGGGCGGCACGTTGGGTGCGGTGATTCTGCAAACCCCGAAGTCGCGCTTGATCGACGCAGCGCGAATGGTTCGCTGGGTGTGGCTGCCGCCGGTGCTTGTCGTGAACGACGGCATCAAGAAGATGCTGTCGTGGAGCACCACCGCGCGGAAAGAAGGTTTGCTGGGCCTCGAGAACGCCGCTGAACGCGAGAAGGATCCCTTCGCGCGCAAAGGTCTCGAACTGCTGATCGACGGCGGTGAACCGCAGGTGATTCGCCACGTGATGGAAAACGAACTCTCGGCGCGGATGCAACGCGACCTGGCAGCGGCGTCGGTGTTCAAGAGCATGGGCGGCTACGCGCCGACCATCGGCATCATCGGTGCGGTGATGGGCTTGATTCACGTGATGGGCAGCCTCGCCGATCCGGCGCAACTCGGCTCCGGTATCGCCACCGCGTTCGTCGCGACGATTTACGGCATTGGCCTCGCGAACCTCGTGTTCCTGCCGATCGCCGATCGTCTCGCTGCATTGGTTGAACGCGACGCAACGTATCGCTCGATGATCATCGAAGCGATTCTGGCAATCGCAGAAGGTGAACATCCGCGCTCCATCGAGTTGCGGCTGCGCGGCTTCGTGGACGACAAACGATGATGCAGCAACGCCATCTGCCGCGGCGCAAGATGCTGGAAGACAGCCACAACCACGAGCGCTGGCTGATTTCGTATGCCGACTTCATGACGCTGCTGTTCGGCTTCTTCGTGGTGATGTACGCGATCTCGTCGGTGAACGAAGGCAAGTACAAGGTACTGTCGAGCGCGTTGAACGAGGTGTTCGCGCAGCGCGACATGACGCTGGCGCCGATTCAGGTGGGCGAGGTTGCACAATCGAGTTCGCCTTCCATCGTCGATGCGAAGGACTCGGTGACCGCGAAAGACATCGATCCGGGCGACACGTATCTCGAATCGATGGCAACGGAAGTGCAGAAGCGCCTGGCCGGTGTGCTCGGCAAAGGCGAGTTCGACGTGAAGGGAAACGATCAATGGCTGGAGATCAACCTCGACGCCGGCGTGCTGTTTGAAAGCGGCGAG
>CAZLDA010000734.1:0-1001 GCA_964557875.1 uncultured Pseudomonadales bacterium
GGCGAGGAGGACGCAATGACCGCACCTGCATCCACGACAAGCCTGAAATGTATGGGTCTGAACCACATCGACCTCGGCACCAAGAACATGGAAGCGACGCGCAAATTCTATGAAGAGGTGCTCGGCTTTCCGCTCGTGCGCGCCGACCTCGTGGAGCTCGGCAAACGCGGCGTGATGAAGCACTTCTTCTTCGACATCGGCAACGGCCAGCTGCTCGGCTTCATGAGCGGCGAAGACGTCGACGGTTATCCGAAGGAGTTCGACTCCGGCATCAACAAGGGTCTCGGCCTGATGCCGGGCGTATATCACTTCGCGTTCAACTGCGAGTCGCTCGAGTCGCTCGAAGCAACACAGAAGCGCCTTCAGGACCATGGCGTGGAAGTGAAAGGTCCGGTCGATCACGAAGGCTGGTCGAAATCGATCTACTTCGAAGATCCGAACGGGCTGCAGCTCGAGTGCTGCCATCTGCTGCGCGCCTTCAACGCGGACGACGCGATTCCGCAGATCCGCTTCCGCCTGGAGCGCGGCCAGAAATTGCCGCCGCGCGAGGAAGACGGCGTTCGGGCCGCGGGTTGAGCGCTTCTGCCAAAGACCGCACCTCGACGCGGGTCGCCGAACTACCGCTCGACGGCCTTCTCGATCGCGTTCGCGCCATCGTTCCGCTGATTGCCGAACGGGCGCGTGTTGCAGAGCGCGACCGCAAGCCGGATGACGACGCGATCGAGGCGCTGAAAGCCACCGGCGTATTCCGCTCGTTCGTTCCGAAACGCTTCGGCGGTTACGAGATCGATCTCGATCTATTCGTCGACATCGGCGTTGCGGTTAGCGAAGCCTGTCCGTCCACCGGCTGGATCACCACCTTCTACATGGAGCACAACTGGCTGCTGGGCCTTTTCTCCGAAGAGTTGCAGCGCGACGTGTTCAGCAAGGCGCCGTACATACTCGCACCGGGCAGCGTCAACCCGCGCAGCGGTCCGTGGCCGACATGGGGAACCCCGATC
>CAZLDA010000734.1:1011-2152 GCA_964557875.1 uncultured Pseudomonadales bacterium
GTTGGAAGTTCGCAACCGGCATCGTGCACGCCGATTGGGTGTTGCTGTCCACGATGGTTCCAGCCGATCCAACGCCGATACAGCGGTTATGCCTCGTGCGACCCGAGGACGTGGAAGTGGTCGATACGTGGCACGTCGACGGCATGGTCGCCACCGGCAGCCACGACATCATCGCGAACAAGCTGTTCGTACCCGAACGCTACATGTCGCCGCTGGTTCCGCCGGTGGTAACGGCCGGCGCGAACGCAACTTATCTGATGCGCTTGCCGGTGGCGCCGTTCCTGTCGCTCACCGCTGCGATCCCCGCGCTCGGCGCCGCGCGGCGCGCGACACAGCTCTATCGTTCGCTCATCGGCGAACGTGTGCGCTTCGGCACGCAGAAAGTGCAGAGCCAGAGTTCCTCGGCCCAGATTCGTCTCGCAAACGCCATCGCCGACGTCCGCGCAGCGGAGACCGTGATGCGCGCAGCGGCACGCGCTATCGAGAATCACGCAAGAGGCCACACGCGCCTCAGCAGTGTCGAGCAGATCGAAATGCGATTGACGATCGCGCACGTGGTACACGCGTGCCGCGACATCGTTCGCAACGTGATGGACGGCAGCGGCGCCGGCGTGCACTACCTCGATCACGAACTGCAACGCATCAACCGCGACGTGCAGATGATGAGCGCGCACACCGTGTTCGACCGCGACCTCGTTGCGGAACAGGCCGGGCGTGCCCGGTTGGAATCGCACGCGCCACTGTTCTGAACGTCGTTCCGAAGGGTGTTCTGAAAGTCGTTCTGATGTTCTCCCGTTAGGGATCACTCGAGCGCCGCGCGGTATCGCGTGGTCGCCGCAACATCGCCCTTTTCAATTCGCACCGAAAGACTGGCGCAAGTCGTACAGGAGGCGCCGAACCGGGCGCAGATCCGCTCAAGCTGGCGGACGGTTTGAGACCAAGGGACGTGGTGTAGTGAGCGCCGGCGCGGTGCGAGATGTCGTCTCGGTTGGATCGGTGCTGCCGCCGAATCTGGACCATCGCCCAAATCAATCAGGCCGTTGCGTTGAGCCAACACCGCGGGAGGCGCCTTCCCCGACGAACCGCTTCACCGTTGCGATTCGTTTGATTGGGGCGCTGGTCTAAACGCGGCACACCCGCA
>CAZLDA010000735.1:0-1275 GCA_964557875.1 uncultured Pseudomonadales bacterium
TTCAGGTTTCGTGCGCTCGCTGTACGCCGCGATTCCCAATCACGGCATTGCCCATCTGGACGCGGATACCAGCCTCGGCCCGATGACCGTGAACGCGGCGGAGCTCGCCGCCGGTGCCGTGCGCGATGCCGTCGACCTGGTGCTGCGCGGCGATTCGAAGCGGGCGTTCTGCGCGATACGTCCACCGGGGCATCACGCCGAAGAAGACCAGGCGATGGGCTTCTGCTTCTTCAATAACGTCGCGCTTGGCGCGCAGGTGGCGTTGGCGCAACCGGGTATCGAGCGCGTGGCAATCCTCGATTTCGACGTTCACCACGGCAACGGCACGGTCGACATCTTCCGCGAACGCCCGGAAGTACTCGTGTGCTCGAGTTTCCAGCATCCGCACTACCCGCATCGCCTGTTCGATCTGCAGCGCCCGAACATCGTCAACACGCCGTTGCCCGCGTTCACCCGCGGTTTGGGCTTTCGCAAGGCGATCGAGCGCGACTGGCTGCCGGCGTTGGCGAAACATCGACCCGATCTGATTCTGGTATCCGCCGGCTTCGATGCGCACGTCGAAGATCCGCTGGCGCAACTCGAACTCGTCGAGGATGACTATCGGTGGGTGACCGAGCTGATCGTCTCCGAAGCGAACACGTACGCCCACGGGCGTGTCGTATCCGTGCTCGAAGGCGGCTACGCGCTCGGGGCGCTGGCACGTTCGGCGGCAACGCACGTGGAAGCGTTGCTCGCCGGCACCTGATTCACTCAGGCAGCAAATTCACTCAGGCGCGCAACTCACTCAGGCTCGCAGCGCGGCCTGACCGCCACCATCGCAATACACGCGTTCCCCGGTCAGATAGGAATTCCGCTCCGACACCATGAAGCGAACGACGTTCGCTACGTCTTCCGGTTGGCAGACACGGCCGAACGGCATCACCTTGTCGAGTTCGCGCAGATCCTGCACACCCGCTGACGCCTTCTTCTGGCGGCGACCCATTTCGGTTTCGACGAGGCCAGGCGCTACGATGTTCACGCGTATACCATGCGGTCGTTCTTCCTTGGCCAACGTGAACGCAAGCGCTTCCATTGCGCACTTGCCCATGTTGTAGGGCGCGCCGAATGCACCGAGGCTCCGCGTTGCGACGGACGAGATCATGACGATGTCGCCGCGGCCAAGTTGTCGCATCTTCGGGATGACCAGCTTCGACAGGTAGTGCGGAGCGAACGCGTGGCACGCCACGACACGCTGCATCTCGGCCGGATCGGTATCGGCCACCGCCTGGCCTCTGC
>CAZLDA010000735.1:1285-2151 GCA_964557875.1 uncultured Pseudomonadales bacterium
GTTGTTGATGAGGATTCCGATCGGGCCAAGGTCGGCTTCGATCTGACCAACCATTTCGCGGTCTTGTTCAAAATCGTCGACCGACGCCTGGTACGCCCGCGCGCGCCGACCGAGCGCCTCGACGGCCGCAACCACTTCGGCTGCCGCATCGGCATCGCGCCGGTAGTTGATCGCCACATCGGCGCCATCTTCCGCCAACGCTATTGCAATGCCGCGGCCTACACCGCGACCCGCGCCGGTGACCAGTGCGACTCGTCCCGCTAACGACATGACTGATGCTCCGCAGTTCGATGCTGGTTGCTATTGACCTTTGAACTTGGCGTCGCGCTTTTCGAGGAACGCAGCCACACCTTCACCGAAGTCGCTCGTTCTGCCGGCTTCGCTCTGCAAGCGCGACTCGAGATCGAGCTGCTGTTCGTACGCGTTCGTCCAGGTGTCCCAATACGCGCGCCGGATCAGCGCGAGCGAACGCGGGCCGTTTGCGAGTTGACGGGCAATGCCCATCGCGCCGTCCATCAACGCAGCGTTGTCTTCGTACAGCCGGTTCACGAGTCCCCATTCGAAGGCCTTCTCAGCGGGCAGACGCTCGGCGAGCAACGACAGCTCGATCGCACGACTCCAGCCAATCATTCGCGGCAAAAGGAACGTCGCGCCGCCGTCGGGAATCAGGCCGATGCGGGCGAACGCCTGCATGAAGAACGCATTCTTGGACGCGCAAACGATGTCGCCCATCATCGCGAAACTCATGCCGACGCCTGCCGCCGCGCCGTTGACCGCGGTGACCATCGGCATCTGCAGATCGCGGATTGTCAGAAGCAGCGGGTGATAGCCGGAACGCAGCGTGTCACCCGCGCCGGTGCCGGAAC
>CAZLDA010000736.1:0-2148 GCA_964557875.1 uncultured Pseudomonadales bacterium
GATCGGACACACGCGGCACCACTTCGGTTTCGCCCACGCGCAACGCTCGCCGGAATGCATTCGCCAGCAGTGCTTCGTAGTTGGCAACGCTTGCGCGCACCGAAACGCCGGAACGCTGATTCACGTCGGGCGATTGCCGCGCGTGATGCGTAATCTCGGCAACGATCTCCTTCATGAACTCCGGCACGTTCACGCGGTAGTCGGCCATGTCGAGGTGCAGCGCTTCCTGCTCCATGATCTCGATCTCCTGATGGAGATCTTCGGGGTAGTGCGTGCGGATCTGCGCGCCGTAGCGATCTTTCAACGGCGTGATGATGCGACCGCGATTCGTGTAGTCCTCGGGGTTCGCAGTGGCCACCAGGAACACGTCGAGCGGCAGACGCACGCGGTGGCCGCGAATCTGAATGTCGCGCTCTTCGAGCACGTTCAGCAGACCGACCTGGATACGTTCGGCCAGGTCTGGCAACTCGTTCACCGCGAAGATGCCGCGATTCACGCGCGGCAGCAGGCCGTAGTGAATTGTCAGTTCGTCCGACAGGTAGCGGCCTTCGGCCACTTTGATCGGATCCACTTCGCCGATGAGGTCGGCGATGGTGATGTCGGGCGTGGCGAGTTTTTCGCCGTAACGCTCGTCGCGGTGCATCCATCGGATCGGCGTTGCATCGCCCTTGGATGCCACCAGTTGTTTGCCCTGTGCGGAGATCGGATCGAACGGATTCTCCGGAATCTCGACGCCTTCGAGCACCGGCGTGAATTCGTCGAGCAGTTGCACCAGAGAACGCAGAATGCGCGACTTCGCCTGCCCGCGTTCGCCCAGCAGAATCAGGTCTTGCCCGGACAGCAGCGCGTTCTGCAGTTGCGGAAGCACGGTGTCGTCGTAGCCGACGATGCCCGGGAAGAGCGTCTCGCCCTTGCGCAGTTTTTCGATCAGGTTCTTACGAAGCTCCGCTTTGACCGGTAGCACTCGAAAGCCGGAAGACTTCAGTTTTCCAAGAGTTGCAGGTCGTTCGGCCAACGGCGTAAGTCCTCTTCGGTCGCGGGTGACCCGAGTATATCGGGATTCACAGCGCAGGCGCGACGCCGGGTTTTCTCCTACAACATCTGCGTGTTCGTGGGCACGCCGAGCAGCAGACGACCCACTGTTTCGAGCGTGGTCGGCGCCACCTTGATGGGTTGTGTCGCGACGTGCACGTCGCGGAAACGCCGTTGCAGATTGCTCGTGTCGTATACGGAACTACCGCCTGCGAGTGTGTACATCGAGTCGACCACGCGCACGGCTGCTTGCACGGCATATGTGGTGGCGAGCCGTATGTCGCGGCGTTCTTCGACCGGAATGGAATCGCCGCGCTGCGCCTTCTGCCACGCCGCATCGATCGCTTCGTAGTAGAACGCGCGCGCCGATCGCAACGTGGCTTCCGCGGTTGCCACATCCATCTGAGCGTGCACGCGCGATGAGAGCGAAGCCGTGCTGCCCGCGCGCACTTTTCCCGATGCAAGCGCAACGAGATCGTCGATTGCGCCGCGCGCGATACCCAGTGCGACGGCCGCGATACCGAGCGCGAGCAGTGCGAATTGCGGGAACTGATACAACGGTCGTGCCGGATATTCCTGGATCAGATATCCGACCGCGAGCGATTCCGGAACGAACGCATCGCGCACTTCGAAGTCGAGACTGCCCGACCCACGCAGTCCGCTTACGTGCCACGTGTCGTGGAAGTGCAACTGATCGGGCGCGAACACCAGCATGTGATTGCGCGGCGCGCCGCTGCTCGTTCGCAACACTTCACCATCGCGGCTGATCGTGCAGCCGCCGAGAACCCATTGCGCATTCTGCGTGCCCGAACCCCACTGCCAGCGACCGTTCACGCGAAACCCGCCGTCGCAGATCACGGCGTTGCCTGACGGCGCGAATACGCCGCACAGAAGCGTTTCCAGATCGCTGAATATCTCGCGAGCCGCATCGGCCGGAAGACGCGCCAGCACAGATCCGCTGGTAGCACCGATGAACGCCACCCAACCGCACGACGCATCGGCGCGCGCCAGCGTTTCGAACACGCGCGATGCCTCTGCGGGCGACGCTTCGAAACCGCCATACCCCTCCGGCACGAACATGCGCCCGATCTCGTCGAGGGAGAAGCCGGCGGCGGA
>CAZLDA010000737.1:0-2143 GCA_964557875.1 uncultured Pseudomonadales bacterium
GGCGAACTGTTCGACCCACAATACTGGCAGGGTCTGCAGCGCGCGATCCGCAACGGCGAAGTGATGGACGTGTTCCCCTATCGTCGCAAAAAGCGTTTCGTGCGCCACGAGCGTGCGGCGGCGCGCGCTGGCTGAAACGTCTCTACATACGATCGATGAAGATGTGCTCTTTGCCGATCCACATGCACGAGTGTGTGAAGTCGATGAACTTGCTTTCGTCTTCGATGGCGCGCGCACCGGACGCAGCGGCTTCGGGGCCCGTCCGCGCGGTGCCGCGATCGAACCATACTTCGGCGTGACCGGTGTAGGCCGGCGTAACGGTCCCCCGCGAATTCCGAAGTTCAGCCTCGATCGCGTTCTCGAATCGATGCACCTGCTGGTATCGCAGAATGCCGCCGGCCTGCGCCTGTGAACGGATCAGCGGTCCATGGCTGGTCCGCCAGTAGCGTTGCGCTGCTTCTTCACTCAGTTCCGAACGGTGCCGAAGCGGGAAGTACAGCTTCACGATGCTGCTGCGCTCGCGCGCAACGATGTTCTCCGGCGTCGGATTCACCTGCGGATACTCGTGCGCGAGCCACAGCGGTGAGCTCGACAAATCGATGAACTTGCGCTCGTCTTCGAGCAATTCGGCGCCCGCGGCTTGTCCGGCATTCGTCGCCAGCACGGCCGCCAGTGCCTCTTCCGAATCCCACCACAGCTCGGCTACGCCGTCGTACGGTTGCTCCATCCCTCCACGCGCTTTTGCCATGCGCGTATTGATGTCGTCTTCGAGACGGTGCACCTGGATGTATCGCAACGCGCCGATCCGCTGCGCATGGCTCGCCACCAACGGACCGTGCTCCTCGCGCCAATAGCGCTGGAATTCGGCCAACGACAACTCGGGTCGGCGACGCAGCAGAAATATCAGACGGATCATGGAGTCCCCTCGTGTGTATTCGTTGATCGATCCCCAGGCTGCGAGAATAGCCGATTGCCACATCCGATCGCCGCAAGAGAGTTCGTTCGGCTTGATCGCGACCTGCAATTGCACAAGACTCCGATCGATCAGCCGAACAGGCCGACGTTCCAAATGACCAGCCCGGTGAAGCCACCCGCCACTCAGCCGCACACATCCAGGCAGCTGGTGCTGTTGCGCATTCTGATCGGCACGCTGACGGTGTACTTGTGTCTCGCGGCGTGGCGTCCAGAGTGGTCGGCACCAAACATCGTTGCACTCGTCGGATTCTCCGTGATGCTCGTGGCGATCGCATTTCTCACGCTCGGCGTGCGCAGCGGCGAGTCGGTCGATGGACATCGCGGACTGCCGCGTTCGTTCTGGGTTCTATTCGCGTCGCTTGCCGGTGCGTTCGGCCTCGCCATGTTGCTCGCAATTGTCGGACTGCCTTGGCTCGGCTATGCCGGTTTTGCAATGTTTCTCGGCGAGTGGGCCTGGTGGGTGATTCCGTTGTTGGCGGCCGGTTTGTATCCGAGCATGAAGAGCCATTTGCGATGAAGTACTTCAGTTGCCGGTCGATATCGAGCTCGGAATCATCGGACAACCGCAACGCGTGTTCGCGCGCGACCGTGCATCTCGAACAAACCTGATTTCAGGAGACGACTCCCATGTGCAGGAACATCAAGACGCTGTTCAACTTCGATCCACCGTCCACGGACGAAGAAATCCACGCCGCCGCGTTGCAGTTCGTACGAAAGGTCAGCGGCTTCACCAAGCCGTCGAAGGCGAACGAAGCGGCGTTCCTCTACTCGATCGACGAAATCGCGCGTATTTCGAAGCACCTCCTGCAATCGCTCGAAACCAACGCGCCACCGAAGAACCGCGCAGAGGAGATCGCACGCGCGCGAGCACGTTCCGAAAGACGTTTCGGCACACCGCGCGCTGTGGCCGCCGCCGAACGCTGAAGCCGCGGGCAATACGCACGTATACTGGCCCGCAATCGGAGGCGGCCGATGTCGAATGAAGCGAGTTGCAACGAGTTGTCTGGGCGCGTCGCGCCGATCGTCGATCGCAATCGTTGCGAAGGAAAAGAGGACTGCGTGCGCGCACGTCCTTTCAACGTCTTCGAAATCGGAACGCTGACCAAGGTGCAACGTACAGAGCTGTCGTTCATCGGCCGACTGAAGGCGTGGGCTCACGACGGAAAGC
>CAZLDA010000738.1:0-2143 GCA_964557875.1 uncultured Pseudomonadales bacterium
AAAGCGGCGAATCGGGGACGGCCCGCTCGAGCCTGTCGCGCGAGATCACGTCGTTGCGTCAGAGCCGCAGCACACCTGCACGGCGTCTCGGGCAGGAACTGAAGAAACGCCGCGAATGGTTGCGCGAACAGGTGCGCGACTACGTCGAGCAACAGTTTCTGCTGCACGCCGATGCAACCGGCCGACGGTTGCGCGAAGACCTGCTGCGGAAGGTCAAACTCTCGAACGTCGAACAACGCAACTTCCGCTTGATTCAGGAAGTGGTGTTCAGGATGGCGAAAAAGCTGGCGGCATTGCACTCGCGCCGCAAGAAGGTGTTCAAGCGCGGCGCCTTGAACGTACCGCGCACGTTGCGCCACAACATGGCTTACGACGGCGCAATCTTCGATCTGCACTGGAAGTCGGTGAAGATCGATCGCCCCAAGGTGTTCGCGATCTGCGACGTGAGCGGCTCCGTGGCCAACTACGCCCGCTTCATGTTGATGTTCCTCTACAGCCTCGAAGAGGTGATGCCGAAAGTACGGTCGTTCGCGTTTTCGTCCGATCTCGCCGAAGTCACCGAACTTTTCGAGCGCAACAAGATCGAAGATGCCATTGCAAAAGCGCTGCGCGATTACGCCGGCGGGTCTACCGACTACGGTCAGGCCTTCGTCGACTTCAAGAAGAACTGTCTCGACGACGTCGACAACCGCACCACCATCATCATCCTGGGTGATGCCCGGAATAACTACGGTGACCCGCGCACCGACATCCTCAAAGAGATGTACGACCGCTGCAAACGACTGATCTGGCTGAATCCGGAATCGCGCAATAGCTGGACCGTCGGCGATGCCGAGATGCGGCGCTATTCCGCGTACTGCCATCAGGTCGAAGAGTGCAACAGCCTCATGCATTTGGAGCGGATAGTCGGTAACCTGCTGCGAACCGTTCAGTAGGCCGAATGAACGTGATATGAGCGACGTCATCACCGACACCGGCGACTCTTTCACGCGCACCGCAGGCCGCCAGCTCGCTCTTCTCGCACTCTTCGGCATCCTCGCCTTCATCGCTCTCGCAATGCTGCTCGGCTGGTTGTCGAAGTTGACCAGCGGCGGAAGCTCGCTGGCCGAAGCGGTCGATCCGCTCACCGGCACGATCACGCTCGCCATGGCGAGCGAACCTCCGCAACTCGACAGCACGCGTGCCACCGACCAGGTCAGCGGCTTCGTGCTGGGCCATGTGATGGAGAGCCTGCTGCGACGGGGTCCGGGCACCAAGTTGTTGCCCGGCGTGGCAGAACGCTGGGAAATCACTGAGCAAGGCGCCACGTTCTGGTTGCGCGCGGACGCTCGTTGGAGCGACGGCAAACCCGTCACCGCGCACGACTTCGTGTTCGCCTGGCGCAAGATCGTCGATCCGGCCAACGCCTCCGAATACGCGTTCTTTCTCTACCCGGTGAAGAACGGCGAAGCCATCAATCGCGGTGAGCTGCCGATCGAATCCCTCGGGGTGCGCGCAGTAGACGACCGCACACTGGCGGTAGATTTCGAACGCCCCACGCCCTACTTCGAAAAGCTCGTCGTGTACGCCACGTACGGCCCGGTGCGCGAAGACTTCTACAACGCGCAAAACGGACGCTACGGCGCGGACGCCGACACGCTGCTGTACAACGGGCCGTTCCGCATTTCGAAGTGGGTGCACGGCGCGCACCTGCGCTTCGAGAAGAACCCGTACTACTGGGACGCCGATCGCATCAAGCTCAACGTCATCGACATGCCGTATGTCACCAACGACGCGAATGCGGTGCTGAACCTCTACAAGGACGGCAAGATCGCAACCGCTCCTCTGAGTGCAGAGACCCTCAACGACGCGCTGGAACATCGCTGGAAGATCAACCGGTTCAACGACGGCGGCGTGTTCTACAACGAGTTGAACCATCGCCCCGGGCGCTTAACGGCCAATCTGAATCTCCGGCGCGCGCTGGCGCTCGTGTCCGATCCCGGCGAACTCGTCTACAAGGTGATGAAGGTGCCGGGCAACCTGCCAGGCGTCTCGCTGTTTCCCGAATGGTTGCCCGGCGTACACGGCCTGTTTCGTCAGGAGTATCCGGCGGAACCCATGCGTGTAGACGTTGCCGAAGCGCGGCGTTATCTCGAACTCGCGA
>CAZLDA010000739.1:0-2139 GCA_964557875.1 uncultured Pseudomonadales bacterium
GGCGTTGCGGCCGATGTGGTTGCGTCGCTGCGAAGGGCACTCGCTACGTTCACCGAACTCGGTGCCGAAGTGGTCGAAGTGGAATTGCCAGCCTATGGCGAACTCGTGCAGGGCTGGGGCATCACCTGCGGCGTCGAAACCGCGCTTGCTCACGCGCAACACTATCCGGCACGCCGCGCCGACTACGGTCCGGTGCTGGCGCGGCTGATCGACAGCGGAATCGCCGCACCGGCAACGGCCTATGCAAAGCTCGAACGCGCGCGAGAGAGATTTCGTGCGGACCTCGAAGTGCTGCTGCATCGCGTCGATGCCATTGCAGCGCCGGCAATGGTGTTCGCACCGCCGCGGGTGAACCAAATGGCAGCCCTGCTGGCGGGCGGTGTGGCCGACTTCATCACGTTCACCGCACCCTTCAACTACTCGGGCCATCCCACCATCACGTTGCCGTCAGGCTTCAACGGCGACGGCCTGCCGATGTCGTTTCAACTGATCGGCCGCTTGCTCGGCGAACCGACGCTGATCCGCGCGGGGCATGCGTACGAACAGGCGCGCGGTCCGTTGACGTTGCCTCCTCCATAAGAAGAACGACGACTTCGATAATCGGTTGAGCGGCGGAGGTTCGCTGCGCCGGACGCGCTACGAGCCCCACCTCCACCGGGAATCGAAGCGTCTATCACGAAAACGTGGCGCGGCCCTGATCCAGCACCACGACGCCAGCCTGATTCGCGGTTTGGAAGATGCAGGTCTTGCCGTCGACCCACATCGAAACCGTTAGCGCGTCGCCGGGGAATACCGGTCGCGAGAACTTGCCGTCCATCGAGCGGAACCGCTTCGGATCGCCGTTGCACAGCGCGTGCAGCAGTGCGCGGCCGGTGAAGCCGTACGTGCACAGGCCGTGCAGGATCGGCTTGTCGAACCCGCCGGCTTTCGCGAACGACGGATCGGAGTGCAGCGGATTGCGGTCGCCGGAGAGGCGATAAGTCAACGCCTGATCTTCGCGCGTCTGGTACGTGATCTTGTGGTCGGGTTTGCGATCGGGAATCGCGAGCTTTTCAGATGGACCCCGATCGCCGCCCCAGCCGCCTTCGCCGCGACAGAACAACGACATGCGGTTCTTCAGCAGCGGCTTGCCGGTGGCCACGTTCGTCGACGTCGATTCGAATTCGAGCACCGCTGCATTGCCCTTGTCCCAGATGCCGGTGCAGCGACCGACACTTTCGATTTCTCCTTCCGGGGGAATCTCGTCGAGCAGTTCGATGCCTTGCGTGCCGTGCACCATGAGGAACGGATTGAACGAGCCGATCTTGTCCATCGGCACTCCGCCGCCCCCAATAATCACCGCGAACGTCGGCAACACGCGCTGGGCTACGTCCTTCGTGTTCTCGGTGGTGAAGGCGAGTTCGCGGGTGCCGGCGCCCACGCCTACCGCATACAGCAACGCATCTTTGGACGTCCACGAACGGCGGCTGGGTTTACCCACTGCGCCAACGGCTTTTGGATCGATCGGCATGACTGGCTCCTTTGGATTAGCGAATGATCAGGAATGAAAATGCATGGCACGGACCGTAACAAACTTCGTTGCACCCCTGCCAGAGGTTGATACGATCGCCCGATGCCGAGCACACGAGCGCCAGTCGACTACATCGAACGCACCCGCGCGCAATACGATGCGCTCGGCTATCCGCCGTATCACTGGGTGCGCAACGACACCGTGGCGCCGTGGGCCGAGCTGACGAAGCCGTTGTCGAAGTGCCGCGTCGGTCTCATCGGATCGGGCGGCATCTACAAGACCGGCGAGGTGGCGTTCCACTACAAGGACGAGACCAGCTTCCGCATCATCGACACGCGCGAATCGACGGCGACGTTGCGCGCCACGCATTTCGCATACGACCTCACCGACGCGCGCAGCGATCCGAACGTAGTGTTTCCCATCGATACGCTGAACGAACTCGTGCGCGAAGGCTTCATCGGCTCGCTGGCGGAAAACGCATACGCCTTCATGGGCGGCATCTATTCGTCGCGCCGCGTTCGCGAGCGGTTGGCGCCGGAGCTTGCGAACCGCGCGGTGCGCGATGGAGTGGACGTCGTCCTGCTGGTGCCCGTCTGACCCGTCTGTCATCAGTCCGTGGGGCTGATAGC
>CAZLDA010000740.1:0-2139 GCA_964557875.1 uncultured Pseudomonadales bacterium
CGCGATGATTGCTCCGATGGTGAAGTTCTTGAAGGGCGCAGCCTTTGCGACGGCGATGCGATACGTGCGCGGTGGTGGATCGTCGGGCGGCACCAACCCGAGCGGTTCGCCCGGGGAAGGCGGGCGCGGCGGCGGCGGGGGAGTGCCAAACAATCCGCCGACGCCGCCAAAAGGGGGCGCTCAACCGGCGGCGAATCCTGCAGCAGCGCCGACTTCCTCTAGCGCACCGGCGACCGCGCGTAGTCACGCGTCAGCTGGCGGTATCAGGAGCGCAGCCCCAGTGCCTCGCCTACGCGCGGCTAATTCTCCGAGGTACTAAGTCGGGTCCGTCGGCCATCAGCAGTCTACGAGCTACAGGCGGTCCCCGGTAGCAACTGTCGTGAAACCAGCGCTAGATCCCGGACGTCAATGAGTCCGTCTCGATTCGTATCTGCCCTAACATCAAATCCGGGTTGGCCGCTGCGTTTCCCAAATGACGCCTTGACAGTACTTAGATCGATACAGTTGACTTTTCCATCACCGTTAGTATCTCCGGCCAGTACTGGCGAGGACACGAAAGTCTTTGTCGAAACGTCGAACACAAATGACGCACCACTCGTCGAAACCGCGAACAATTGTGTACCGCTCGCCGTAAGGATCCTAAGCGCCCCCACTCGAGATGAGGTCAAGTGCATCGACAAAGCGGATGCCGCCGAATCGAGCGGAACGACCGCGATAGCGCCCTGTGACGGGTCATCCCCGACGGCCCCGGCGTAGGCGAAGACCAATTTTCCGGCGACTAGCCCCGACCAGCCGTTCGTTGCCACGAACTCGCTCGCTGGAAATGGGGCGTCAAGCTCTGAAGCTACACCAAACTCCCGGGGTGGATCGGTCTGAACTGGTGTTGTGTCTGTATCGGGGCCACCCTTTGCAGCCGGGTTCCTTCTCCCCGCAGCTTCGTCCTCGATATAGCGCAAGCGTATGGCCTCTTTGTTTCCGGGGAGTGGAGGCTCCGATTGTGCGCGCACTTCGGTCGCTCTCCATGCAACCGGGGCGCTCAAGATCACCATAAGAACAAACGCTGAGAGTTTGGTCATATCTAGAAACCCCAACGCATATCAGTCGCGCGCTCTGAAAGCGTATTCCGTGTCACAACGGAATCAGCCAGAGCGTCACGTAACTGCAAGAAGCCCTCCAACGGAACAGCGTCCGTGCAACATTTGGCTGGAGGAGGCTTCCTGCACTCCGATACGCCGTTTATCCTCTTTTGGAAACACGCCGCCGACTGTGTTAGGACAGCATCAAAGCGCATAGGGCTGCCATACAGCCGATTCGCCGCCTCACTAATCGCTTGCCACTGACGGGCAGTAGCTGTAGGAGCCGCAGCAACGTTTCTGGGAGTGCTGTAGATCTGCGGTAAGGGCAGGCTTAGCAACTCTCCCCAAGATATCTCCGCGATATCGGCTACGGTCCAGCCATTGTCACAAGTACCAGTTTGGCCGTTACAGGCCTGAGCGTCGCCAAAGTTGTAGAGCCAATAGCGACCCTCTTCCATATAACCTGACACCCATGCCTTGGTAATAGACGAAGTATTCCAGCCCACTTCTGCGTCAATCCCGCCGGCAACGCTAACCTGTCCAGCGAACCCGCGTGTTCGAATCCATGACCCTACTTCATTTATCATTCTTGCCCAAGCCAATCCGTGCGTCCTGTTGACCTGGCTACCGTCGTTTGTAGTGCCGAGGACGAGTCGAAGGCGAGATTGAGTTGGTGAACACGCGTAGTATCCTTTGATGAACCATTTGGCGGCAACTTCGATCTCACCCAGCGTTGCGCCTTGGGGTTGCCAGGTGGTCGTTCCGAGATGTACCAGTCCGCCGCGCGGTACCCTGCCACGAGGTGCGCCGAAACTCAGAATCTTTATCTCGTCCGCGACCACGGCGGACTGACTGTGCTCTGTACCCAACGCGCAACCCTGGTTGCGCATGAATTGCGAGTCAACACGTGTGACGTAGTGGCTACGACCAGTGTAGAGGCGTTGGCGCTCGACTTTCAGTCTTGCACTCGGAGGGAATGCTACGCTCCCGTTAATGAGTGCGTGGCCTGGTCCGCTCAAGGACGCACACCGACCGGCGTATCTCAACGCCGGCGTAGGCATGG
>CAZLDA010000741.1:0-2137 GCA_964557875.1 uncultured Pseudomonadales bacterium
GCCTCTTCCGATCGGCCGCGCCGCGTAATCGATGCGCACGAACGGCCAGCGGTTCGCAAGCCATTGCATGACGGCCTCATAGAGCACGCGGTCGAGCGCGGCGCATTCCACGCGCACCCATGACGTGACGCGCGCGTCATACGCATCCGTGCGTCCGGGATAGATGTAAACGCATCCGATGACGTCGTCGTTGGCATCAAGCACCGTGTACGTGAAGCCGCGCCGCTGAGCGAAGTCGTCGGCGTGCCTGGCCAGATCGCCGTGATTGTCGGCGAGACTCATCGCGTGCGGCCATTTCTCACCGACGAATCCCGGTGTGGACTGGATGTGATGCATGCTTCCGGTCCATGCGGCGTAGTCGCGTTCGTTGTGTTCGACGCCGAGCGGCTCGAGACGAAACGATGCGTGGATCAACTGTTGCGGCACGTCGAAATCGTCGGGCACGAATGCACGTGTATCGGGGTTCGTCATCGATTGCTTCCGTTCGTTCGTCAGCGGGTGCGCGCACAAGCATGCCAGCACGCTTGCCGAGCCGACAGCGAGCGGCCAGAATGCGCGCCCCTTTTTAGAGCGTTCGATCGTGAGCGCGTCGTCCGAAGAGTTCCGCACGCTGGTGCGGCTTGCGTTGCCGTTGATGGCGGCGCAACTGCTGCAGATGGCACAGGGCGTCATGGACACGATCATGGCGGGGCATCTGTCTGCCTCCGATCTGGCCGGCATTGCGCTCGGCCTCAACGTGTTGTGGCCCTCGCAGTTCCTCGTCAGCGGCTTCGTGCTTGCTGCTACGCCGATCATCGCGCAACTGCGTGGCGCCGGACGCGTGGGCGAAGTCGGCGAGATCGTGCGGCAGGGTTTCTGGATCGTGTTGTTCGCATCGATCGTGTTGACGGTGTTCTGGCAGAACGTCGACTTCGTATATGCCGAGCTCGGCATCGACGCGCATACGCGCGACATCGCGCGCGGCTACATGTTCGCCACCAGCTTCGGCTCGTTTCCGCTGCTCGGATATTTCCTGGTCCGCTATCTGTGCGAAGGCATGGGGCACACCAAACCGGCGATGTACATGGCAATGGCCGCGCTGGTGCTGAAGTGGCCTTTGAACTACGCGTTCATGTACGGACATTGGGGTGTGCCGCAGCTGGGCGGCGTGGGTTGCGGATGGGCGTCGGCGATTCTGTGGTGGGCGGAACTATTCGGCATGCTGCTGGTTACGCGGCTGCCGTTCGTGCGCGTCACCGGGTTGTACGAGAAGTTCTCGTGGCCGAAGTGGTCGGTGCTGAAGCGCTTCTTCGTGATCGGATTGCCGATCGGCGCCACCGGTTTCGCGGAAGTGTTCGCGTTTTCGCTGATGGGCCTGCTGATCGGGCGATTGGGGCCGGAGACGCTGGCGTCGCACCAGATCGTAGGCAATCTGAACGGCATGACGTTCATGGTGCCGCTCGCGCTCGGTATGGCAACGACCATCCGAGTGGGTTTCAACGTAGGCGCCAACGATTTCGATCGGGCGCGGCTGTCTGCGATGGTTGCGCTGCGCGCTGCGGCACTGTTCGCGGTAGTGGTGGGTGCGCTACTGCTGATGACGCGCTTCTTCGTGGTGTCGCTGTTCAGCACCGATCCGCAGGTCACCGCGCTCGCGGCCACCGTAGTGATCTTCGTTGCCGCGTATCAGCTCGCGGATGACACGCAGGTAGTCGCGATCGGTGCATTGCGCGGCTACAAGGACACGCAGGTGCCGATGTGGATTGCGCTGTTCGGTTACTGGATCGTCGCCGTGCCGATCGCATGCTGGCTCGGCTTCGGCTGGCTGTCAGCGAAGCCATTGGGCATCTACGGCTTCTGGACCGGCATGACCGCGGGTCTCGCGTTCGTGGCGCTGGCCGCGACTTACCGACTCTGGCGCACCGCATCCGATCCGCGTCGTATCGCGGAGCTCTCAGCGACTTAGGGACTTCGGTACGGCTTGCGGTGTGCGGGAACGCCGATGTCCGCTGCTACCGTCGCGAGTGTGTCGGGTGCGAAGCAGTAGCAACGGATGCCGACGATCCTGCCGTCGAGTTCTTCGATGCGATGGATCTCGTTCAGTCCGTCGATTCCGTCGAACGTGCGGAAGCCGAGCACGATGCGTTCGCCCTTGTAG
>CAZLDA010000742.1:0-2137 GCA_964557875.1 uncultured Pseudomonadales bacterium
CTCCGGACGCAACGACAACTGTTCGCCGTCGCGGTCGGACAGGTTGTACATCTCCTTCTCCACCGCGTCGGTTGCTTCTCCGAGACCACGGCTGAAGAGTTCCGTTGGCTCGAGCAGCGGCAGGCGAATCTCTTCGTAGCCAAATGACTCCAGCGAACGAATCGCTGCGCGCTCCACGCTCTGCCACCGGCGCACTTCCGGCGGCAGCAGATCGCGCATGCCCCTGACCGATTGCACGATGGCGCCTCCTACTGACCGAGCACTAGCGTGCCGACGTTGTTGCGCGTATGCGGAGACAACGCCACACGCTCGCCGTTGAACGCGAGCGTTACCGCCGGTGCGTTCCCGAGGAGGATGTGAAACGGCGGTTTGCCTATCAATTCGAGTGCATCGCCGGATTTGCTCAGATCGCTATACACGCTGCCGCCCTGGGCGTCCTTTATCTCCACCCAGCAATCGTCGGTGAACGCGAAATTCAAACGGTCGTTGCCGTCGCTGGTGATTCGATGTGCACCGCGGTCGTCGCGCGGAACGTGCCGTGAGTCGACGTTTGGTGTGGCGGCCGCCGCGACCGCTGCTGAACCTGCGACGGAGGCCGGAACAGGCTTAGCTTCCGACGGTGTGGGCTTTGTAGAAGGGGGTTCGGTCGGCAGAGCTTTTTTCGGAAGTACCACCTCTGCGGGGCCGGCTGGTTGTTTCGCAGCGACGACCCGTTCGCCCGCTTCGACCTCGGGCCACACCGCCCAAAGCACTATCGCCACCGCGCAGACCACCGCCGCCACGGCGCTGGTCAGCACCAGGCCGGGGTGCTTCTGCGATAGATCAGCGAGTCCGCGACGCTGCGAACGCTGCATCGAGGTGACTGCCGCGGAACGTGTCTCGCCACGAGCAACAGCCATGTCGAACGCATTCGCGACCACGTCGGGATCGATGTCTAACAGCTTCGCATAGGCGCGCAGGTAACCACGCGTGAATGCCGCCGCCGGCAGCCGGGCCCAGTTCTCCGTTTCCATGTCTTGCACCACGCGCACGCCGAGGTTCAGCGTGTCCGCGATGTCCTGTTGTGTCAGGCCGCGGGACTCGCGCTGTGCGCGAACGATGGCGCCGGGTCCCGGTGTCGCATCACTCACCAGGCTCGTTCCTGATAGAGGCGATATTCGGGCGACTCGGGAAACAGATTCTTCAGAGCCAGCGCGTAACTCGACAACTGGTCCTGGTCATCCAGCACTCGACTGAGCCGAACGCCCAACCAGAGACTGCGTGGAGTCGGTCGCGCCATCGAGTTGAAGCTCTCGAAATACTGTTTGCTGCGAGTGAAGTCGCCGGCTTTGAAATACAGATCCGCCAGTTCCAACGCTGCTCGGGGTTGCGCGCTGTTCAACATCAAAGCACGCAGGAACGATTGCTCGGCATCTGCCGGTTCATTGAGCTTCAGTTGCGTGAGGCCAAGATTCTCGTACGCCTGCCCGCGACGGGCATACGACGGGTCGTTTGCGGCGATCTTCAGATGCTGCATCGCATCCTTATAACGCTCCTCCGAGAAAAGGAAGCTGCCGTAGTTGTTCTGCGCCATCGGATTGCGCGGCTCGCTGCGCAGCGCTTCCTTGTACTCACGCTCGGCCAGTTGCTTGTCGCCATCTGCGATGTAGACCGACGCCATCAACACGTGCGCCTCGGCGGAACTCGGATCTACCTTGAGCGCCTGCTCCAGCGGGCGTCGGGCATTGTTGAAGTCGCGCTTCTCGAGGTAGCCGCGCGCGAGTTCGAGGAATGCCTGCAATTTCTGTTGCTGAGTTGCAGCCTTTGGTCCGCCGGTCTCCTCCGTCACGCAGCCGCCGACCAGCATCAGCAGCACCGCGAACCACGCAAACCGCATCGTCATGCAACCTCCGACGCTTTGACGCGCGCGAGATAGCGCGCCTGCCGTTTCGTCCGGTCCGCCACTTCGCCGACCAGTTGGCCGCACGCGGCCGCGATGTCCTCTCCGCGTGTGGTGCGCAACATCGCGGCATAGCCTGCGTTCAGCAGCACCGTCTGAAACGCGCGCACCGCAGCGTCGTCGGGACGCTCGTAACCGGACGCCGGAAACGGGTTGAACGGACTCAGGTTGATCTTGCAGCGCAGGTCGCGCAGCAGT
>CAZLDA010000743.1:0-2136 GCA_964557875.1 uncultured Pseudomonadales bacterium
AGAGTGAGTTCGAACGAGCAACGGCGTTTGCCACCGCCACCGATTCCGTCAGGATCTTTTTCATCCGCTCATCCGGTGCGAACGGCTGCCCCTTGCGGATGCCGATCGCCGCGTACAGGCCAACGGTGTCCGGGTCCACCCAATCAGCGGGCTCGTTCTGCACCACCGCATTCAGTTCCTCGTAGAAGCTGAAGTCGTTGGCGCTGACCGTGTTGAACTTGACGCCCGAGAGGTTGACGAAATTCGTCGCTGATGGCTTCGCTGCCTGAGACAACGGGAACACAGCCGCCTTCGCCTGACACCCGCAGCGGCCGCTGCGAGATCGCCGTTCTCGACGAACACGCGATAGAAGATGAGCACCCGATTGGTACGCGGACTCGCGACGTTGAAGCCCGTCGCGGGCACGGTTCCTTTGTAGCCGGGCGGCACGAACAGATAGTCGCCGCCCGCGCCTTTGTCGGGGCCGGTGAGTCCCACATCGACGACCCATCGGAAGTCGGCGTCGTCAACGGGGCCGAGCGCTCGCGGCGGCACACGCACGACCATCGGCCCGTCCTTCAGATCGACACACATCAGGACATAGACGGTGGTGGTGTTGGGCGTCAGGAACAGCGACCGGGCATCCATGAGCTGTTCGGTGATGCCGATACCCTGGTTGGGTTTGACGCCGGCTTCCTCCAAGCCATGACATATCGCGTACACCGACGTGGCCGACATTCCCTTGAGAAACGCGTCGATACCTCGGCTAAAGTCGATCTGATCGTAAGCGAGCTTGACCGTCTCCGGGTCGGGGGCGCCATCCTTGAACCGCAACGTACCAATACGGGTTTCCACCTTATCGGGCGTCGTGATCTTTGCGGGCACGTCAGGCGAGTACTTCGGCGAAGCGGCAGACGCATCGCTTGCAGCTGACGCAATCGCGATGGTCGCAGCGAACGTGATGCAGAGCAGTCGTCGCTGAGGTGATCTCATACTTCGTTCCTTCCTTCGGGTTTGTTGGTGTTGCTTTTCGTGGAGGCGGTCCGACGTTCGGGATCAGCCGCGCCCGAGACGGACAAACAATGTTCAACCGTTGGGCGGACGCTGCCATTGTGGTTTTCCACAGTTTCGCGGAGAGGTCATTTGGTGATCGAGTAAAGTAGCATCCCGCGTTCATCGGACGGTTACCGGGATACGGAGCTTTCCGACGACGCAACACAGTCTCCTATGACCGCCGAGACGGCGACTAGTACCGCTGCGTAATATGGGTGATGCGACGCGGATGCTAGGATCATCGGCGCATATCTCGAAATTTCGACCAGGTCGGGCCGTTTGTTGCGTAAAGCAGCGTGGAGTTCGGAATGAATGGTGGTCCCACTGCAATTGGGTCCTACGTGGTGCTACTCGCAGAGGCGCTGGAAGCACGCGGCATTTCCAGCCGAATGATATTCGAGCGGGCAGGCGTTCATTTGTCCTCGGAGCACGACCCGCTGCACCGTATCGAGGTGGCGAGTGTCCGACGGGTATTCGAGATCGCGTTCGAACTGACCGGTGACCCTAGCTTCGGTCTCGACGTCGGCAAGCAATTCCGACTGCCGATGTTGCATGCGCTCGGCTATTCGTTACTGGCGAGCCGGACGCTGCGCGATTTCTGCGCTCGACTGGCGCGCTCTTTCCGTCTCGTTTCGCAGGGCGCCGACTTCGAGTGCGTTGAAGTGCGCGGCGAGGCGCATGCCTTGCTGACGCACATCGCGGCGATTGTGCCTCCCGAATCGGAAGACGTGGCATCCGCACTGGTTGTCAACTCGATGCGCGAAGTCATGAACGGACAGCTCACGTTGCGTCGCGTCGAACTGCGCCGCAAAGCGCCGGCCATGCACGCGCGCCGGTATGAAGACTATTTCCGCTGCCCCGTGGAATTCGGCAAGCCGGGTATATGCATCACCTTCGATTCCAGGCTGCTGGACATTCCGCTCGTACTCGGTAGCGAAGAACTTGCACAGGTCAACGACCGTATCGTGCGCAACTATCTGAACAGGTTCGATCGCGAGGACTTCGAGAATCGCGCGCGTTCGCTGGTGGTTGAAGCGTTGCCGGCGGGCGGCACCAGCAAGGATGCGGTGGCGCGACGCCTCGGCGTCAGCCCGCGAACGCTGC
>CAZLDA010000744.1:0-2131 GCA_964557875.1 uncultured Pseudomonadales bacterium
CGATCAGCATCGGAACCAACGCCAGTTTCAAAACAAGAACGAACGTCATCGGCTAGTACCGCTTCGTATCAGGGCGCAGCCGATCGCTTTCTGTTCGCGTAGAACTCGGCGCGTTCGATGTTGCCTGCGGCGCGATACAGCGTTTCCAGTTCTTCGAACACGTAAGGGTCCGGTTCGCCCGCGGCATCGCACTCGCGTTCGAGCCGCAGCTGAATCGCCAACGCTTCGTCGTTGCGCTGCATCGCGCGCAGCGTCCACGCCACCATCCAGTACGCAACACGAGTGGCGCCGGCATCAGTGCCGCGTTCACGCAGCACCACCGCTTCGTTGAACTGTTGTAGCGCTTCGTCGTAGCGCCCGAGTTGATGCAGCGCATAGCCCAGGTTGTTGCGAATGGAGGCTTCCCATCGCTTCGCTTCCGGCTGCGTCGAGGCTTCCACCACCGTGAGCGCGTTCTGCGCCCACTTCAGTTGATCCTCCGGCGAGGTATCGACGAACGCGAGCATGTGTATCGCGTCGATCGCGAGGCCATCGAGATGTGCAGCCTTTGCGGTTCGAAGCGCCTCGTTGTACGCGGCGCGCGCCTTGTCCTTCGCATCGCTCGTCAACAGTTCCGGTGCGTGCGTCGCCGACGCATACGTGCGCCCGAGTTCGAGTTGATACCTCACCCGTGCTTCCGCGCCTGCGGTAGCCATGCTCGGCTCGATGTTCTTCAGTAGCTCACGCGCAGTGGCAAAGTCTTTGCGGATGCCGAACGTCCGTGCGATCTGAGTTTGAAGGATCAACGCATCGTCGCCGACTGCGCCTTGCAGCGCCGAACGGAAACGCTGCTCGCTGATCTCGGGGTGTTTGAAGTCCCACATCGACGTTAAATCAAGGGGCACGACGTCAATCGGCATCGCAACCTCCGCCTCGAACGCCCCTGCTTCGAACGATTCGCGTCATACGGGCTCCAGTGCTCTATGCGCACCCACTGGCAATTCGATTCGGATCACATCGCCCGAACGCACCGCACCGCCGGCGATGACCACACCCATGACGCCGGCCTTGCGAATCAGTTGGCCGTTAGCACCCCGATCGAGCACCGCCGACATCAAGCCGCTCTTGAACTTGTCGAGCTGCTTGCATGGATTGCGCAACCCTGTGATGCGCACCACCGCGGATTCACCGATGTGCAACTCCGCGCCCTGCGGCAAGCCGTGCAGATCGACGCCGCGGGTGGTGATGTTCTCGCCGAGCTGGCCCGGCTGAATGCGATAGCCTTTGCCGGACAGTTCATCGAACAACTCGGCGTGCATGAGGTGTATCTGGCGAAGGTTCGGCTGCGAGGCATCGCGTGTCACGCGCGAGCGATGCTTCACCGTCACGCCACAATGCGCGTCGCCTTCAACGCCCAGACCTTTCAGCAACGTGATCGCAGCACCCGCCGCCTTCGAGAACGTATGGCCCGCGCTCGAACTCACTGCGACGACGATGCCATGCTCCGCCATTCTCTATCCCGACGCGCTCAACGAATGTCGCGATGGATGCGATCAACGTGATCACCGCGGCGATCAGCTACCACGCGTGCTGCGCGAGCATGCCAAGCCATCGGCAGACTTGCCAGCGTCAGCAACGTCATGCCTATGCTCGTGCAATGCCCAGTTCGTCGATCACCCGCTGCGCGGTCGCTTTGGCCGACAGTTCGGTGTTGTCGATGCGCAGATGCGGAAACGCGAGCGGAATCGGACCGTCGGTATTGAGTTTATGCTGCGAGGAGTTGATGAGCAGAAACTGCTCCGAACGCGCCACGTCGCGTTTCGACGGCTTCTCGAGCAGCCGGTCCGCGCCGCGGTTTCGAATGAGCCGTTGTTCGACGGTGGCGCTCAATTCCACGAACGCGATTCGATGTCCTTGTCGTGCAAATACGCTGCACGCACGTTCCAGAAAATCGGTATCGGCCTGACTGTTCAGGTCCCACACGAACGTGAAGATCATGCCGGGCAGATCGCTTTGTGCCACTTCTTCGAACATGCGTTTGCGGAACCCGTCGACCAGGCGAACGAAGGGCTCCGTCCCGAACGTGAAGAACGGCAGCACCGGTTCGATCGACGCGTGGTTGTGGAACAACCGCAGGCCGGTGGCTGCTTCG
>CAZLDA010000745.1:0-2128 GCA_964557875.1 uncultured Pseudomonadales bacterium
AGCGATGCTGGAAACCGCGCCGCAGTCTCCGTCGATGACGGCGGCCGGCGCTCGCGCAATCGACGGATGGATCGCCATCGTTGGTGGTGTGCTGCAGCGATCCGGAATGCAGGCGCGAGAGGCGTCGGTTCGCGCGCAGTTACTCGTTTCGACGATGGAGGGTGCACTGTTGCTGGCGCGCGTCCGTCAGTCGACACGTCCGATACTGGATGTGGCGAAACTGTTCTGAGCGCGCATGCGCCTATGCGCGGCGCGATTCCAGCTCGAATGGAACGGCGCCCACGGTCGCTTCCGCTGCACGGCGTGCGTTCAGCGCCGCGACGATTTCGGCGTGGCGCTTTCGATCGAGCCGGTATCCCGAATACAGAATCACCGCGATGAACACGAAGATCGACGGCACCGGCGCCTGATAAAGGCCGAGTTCCCACAACACGTCTTCGGGTACTGTCCCCGCTTTGGCGCCGCGCGGGAAGTTGATCCAGTCGATGATCCAACCACCCACGACTACACCAACAGACGAGATCGCCTTTATCAAAAACGACCGCGCAGCAAAGATGATGCCTTCGCGTCGATGGCCTGTGTCGAGTTCGTGCTCATCGACAATGTCGGCGAACATCGCATTCAGCGAACCGAAGATCGGCGGCGCAAGCATCGCGCCGATGAAACTCATGATGATCACCAGCGGCAGAATGAGCGGCGAACCGTTCTGCGGAAACCACGGCACATCCAGCAGTCGCAGGCCGACGAGAACCACCGAGTTGGTGATCGCGAGCATCGAGCCGTACATCAGCGTCCGTTTCTTGTCGAGCCAGCGCGTGACCGCGGGTGTCAATGCGAATCCGAGGAACAACCCGAACAGGCTGAACGCCGGAATGGTCGAGATCTGCTCGGTGGTCAATCCCCAGAAATGTACGCTCATGTACGGCGTAAGAACGCCCTCGGCCGACAGCATGATCGTCGCCAGGCTCAAACCGAAGAACAACGCCCGGAACGACCGGTTGCGGAATGCGCCGGCCGTTTCGTGGAATACACCGAGCAGAGAGAAGGCAGTGGTGGATCGCCCCGACGCCGGAAGGTGTGGAATCTCCCGCCACGTACCAAACACGCACACCGCGATAGCCACCACGATGCACACGCCGAACACCGAAGAGAACTCTACATAACCGTGCGGGTTCAGCAGGCCGGGACTGTACTGCTCGGTGGTCGGGAAGAAGGCGTAGTAAGCAAACGCAACGCCCACGGCCTGGCCGACGATGCCGAAGAAGGTGTTGTACGAGTACATCGTCGAGCGCTGGTTGTAGTCGTGTGCCATTTCGGCACCGAGCGCGAGGTGCGGGACGTGGAAGAAGGTCAATGCGATCCGCGTAGCCAAGGTCCACACCATCAGCCAGGCTGCGAGTCCGATTTCACCGAAACCGCCGGGGGGATTGAAGATCAGAAAGAAACACCCGCCCAGCGGAACTGCCGACAACAGGATGAACGGATGACGCCTGCCCCAGCGGGAACGCAAACGATCGGATAACGATCCCGCAATCGGATCGACCACCGCATCGACAATGAGCGAAATCGCGAGCGCGATGCCGGTGATGGTGCCCGATACCCCAAGCACCTGGTTGTAGTAGTAGAGAAGGAAGGTAGTGAATCCGATGGTGACGAGCGCCTCGCCCAACTGCCCGAATCCAAACGCGGCCATCACCGGTATCGCCAACCGCCGCGGCTCGTCAGACGACGTCATCCACTCCTCTCCCGTTGTTGTTCCCCGCTCAGACCATGCCATTGCGCGCGCACAAAGACCAGAACGCGTTGAGTTGCGCACGACATCTGGCTCATGATCGATGCGCATTCGGCAACGAGGAAGAAGCATGCGTCTCGAGGGCACTGTCGCAATGATCACCGGCGGCGCATCCGGTTTGGGTCGTGCGGTCGCGGAGCGCTTTGTGGCTGAAGGCGCGCGCGTCGTCATCCTCGATCGTTCGGAAGCCCGCATCGCCGAACTCGTTGCGAAGTATCCCGAACAAGTGCGCGGCGTTGCAGGCGACGTGCGCGATCTCTCGGCGAACAAACGCGCGGTGGCGGATGCGGTGGGCACATTCGGCCGCCTCGACGTGCTCGTCGCGAATGCAGGCAT
>CAZLDA010000746.1:0-1224 GCA_964557875.1 uncultured Pseudomonadales bacterium
CCAAGCCCGTTTGCCGCCAACATCGCGTGGGGGCAGATCACCCGCTACATGTACGCCGACGACTCACCGGAAACCAATACCCCCAGCGCGCTTTCCGACGATCTGATCCGTGCCGCGGTGTTCGACGCTTCGTTGCGTCCGCGCATCGATGCCGGCGTGATCGAAATGTTCGTGGCAAAGCGTCAACGCACAGCCGCCGGGTATTCGCCGACGGATCCTTCGGAACTGTCTGAGTGGTTGAAGGAACGCGTCGTGATGACTGACGCGGAGTGGGAGCAACTGGCGGATCAGCTTTCAGATGCATCGGACATTGAAGTGCATTGGCTCGCAGCTCAGGGGCGCCGTTGGGCGGTTCACCCCGAATTCGCGCGCAGCGTCACCGAACAGATGCTCGGCGAAGCGGACGAGCGTCTTCCCGACGTGGGCGATCCGCGCGACAGGGTGCAGCTACTGCGCGAGATATTGTCGTTTCACGGTCCGCTTACGAAAGCCGCCATCGAGGCGCTGACCCCGCTGACATCCGACAATCTGGACGCCGCACTGAGCGACCTCGTGGAAGACGACGTGTTGGTCGTCGGTCACCTCGTATCGAACGACGATGGCGTCTTCTACTGCGACGCCGACAACCTTGAAATTCTGCTGCGCATGCAGCGGGCCTCTGCGCGGCATCGGCTCGAACCGCGCCCGCTGACCGAGATGCCCGGATTCATCGCCGGATGGCAAAGGTTCGGTCGCACCCCCTCGGACGATGCACTGGGAGACACACTCGAACGGTTGCGCGGATTTGCGGCCGAAGTCGATACATGGCTGAACGATCTCATAGAGGCGCGCCACGCTGGAGTGGATACGCGACAAGTCGACGAATCGATCGCCGTCAATGGTTTCGCGTGGACGGGCCGCGAGCACGGCGTAGTAACCGTGATGCCCCTGGACGACCTGCCGTTGCTGGACACACCGGATGAATCCGCCCGCGGTGAGGTCGAAGCCGCATTTCGAGACCACACGGCACGCTACAGCTTTCACCAGCTAGTCGATGCATCAGGACAGTCGACGGATTCATTCAACGACGCGCTCTGGAAGGCAGTCTGGTCCGGCGCGGTCAGCGCGGATTCACTGGCCGTGTTGCGCGCCGGCAGCGCGCGAGACTACACACTCGGCGCCCCGGCTCCTTTTCAACAAGCAGCCCAACCACAAGCAGCTGGCCCCATGTACTCAAGCGCCCAA
>CAZLDA010000746.1:1234-2125 GCA_964557875.1 uncultured Pseudomonadales bacterium
TCACTGGTTCCTGCTTCCCCGCGAGCCGCGCGGCGATGACGATCCGCTCACTGAGCTCGAAACCGCAACAGACCGGGTGCGGATACTGCTCGATCGATACGGTGTGTTGAGCCGCGAGATTGCGAACCGCGAGGGCGGCCCGTTCCGCTGGGCAACCCTGTTTCGCGCGCTGCGCATCATGGAACTGTCCGGCGAAATCGTTTCGGGCCTGTTCTTCCATGGTCTGTCGGGGCCGCAATTTGCCGCGCCAGCCGCGTTACGCAGTCTCGAACGAGGCACGGGCACCCAGTCGTTCTGGGTGAACGCGACGGACCCCGTGGCACCCACCGGTCTCGGCATCGACTGGCCCTATCCGTTGCCGCACCGGCGTGCCGGCAACTATCTGGCCTTTTACCGCTGCGCGCTCGTGCTAACGGTGGAAAACTACGGAAAGCGCCTCACGTTCGCGCCCGATCTCGACGACGCGGCGTTGGCACCGGCGATTGCATTGCTGACGCATCTGCTCACGGTGAGACGCAAGATTCCGGTCGACACCATCGACGGCGCACCACCGAGTGAGAGTCGCTACCTGGCGCGGCTAGGCGACGTGTTCGACATCGCGCGCGACCACCGGCGCATCGAGCTGGTGTTTCCGGCGAAACGTATCGGCTGAATTGGCCCGATCACTCATTCGCGTTCGACGGGACGTGCAAGGCGCCGTGCAGATCGTCTGCGTTGTAACGCGCGTTCGTCAGCACGGCACCGAGCAGGTCCGTTTCGCGCAGCGTTGCACCGCTCAACACGGCGTCGTCGAGTCGCGCCGCGATCAGATCTGCTTCGGTAAGATCGGCACCTGACAGATCGGCGCCACGCAAATCCGCGTTCATCAGATTCGTTGCGTGCAACGTCGCG
>CAZLDA010000747.1:0-1464 GCA_964557875.1 uncultured Pseudomonadales bacterium
TCATGATCCTCGCCCCACGCCTCAACGCCATCGAAGTTCCAGCGAATGAGGAGGTTGATGTCGATGAACGTATGACGCTTGAGGACGATCCGGCTCACGGACTCGCCCACCGCAACGAACTCATGCCCCGCGGAATCACGCGCAGCGATTTCGATGCGTGTTACCCAGCCGTTGCCCGTGTCGCGCTCCACCCGCCGCTCGCCGCCGGCCAGGCCAAGCGTTTCGCCGTTGCGGCGCAGAAAGCCGTATGCCACCGCGTCGCGCTGCTCGCGCACGTTCGTCACAGCGAGGAATCCGTTGCCGTCCACGCTTGCAGCGGTGACGTATGCCGCCTGGCGCGGACGGTCTTCGGGGCGCACGCCCCAGGTGCGATCGCGCATGCCGACGCAGTCGATCGATATCCGTTCGCCGTACAGCACAAGTTCACCGGTTACGCGCCCGAGTTGATCGAAATGATGTGCGTTGCCGAAGGTCGAGCCGACGGCCGTCAACGGTTGCGGTCGCATCACACCGTCGAATTTCAGTTGTGCCAGCAGTCGATCGGCGTCGTGGTAGCCGAGTTCGTAACGCATACACGGCTCGACAACACGGATCGAAACGCCGTTCGGAAGCTTGCAATCGTCCATGTCCTGATCGCGAGGCAACTGCAGCGCGGAATAGTTCGCGCAGTACAGCGCCTCCCACGGCAGATGCGCCGCGTCGTCCCATATCCACGCACCGCCGGCGACCGTGCCGATGTTCGGCCGCACCATCGTGTACAGCCAGCCGCCAAGTCGCCGCTGCGGAACATGGAAGGAAAACCACGCGGTTTCCGTGGCCCACCACGCCTCGCCCATTTCCTCGAAATGGAAACGGTCGTCGCGCGCGGTGAACGACTCCGACATCGCCGCGCTTACCGCTGGTGCACGAGCGGCATGCCCGGAATCGGGCTGCGCACGTGCACGACATAGTCGGATGCAATGCTGCCAATGTAGAGATCGCGAAGGTCGGCGCCGCCCCAGCTCACGTTCGTTGGGCTGCGCATTACCCTGCCTTCCGGATCGGACAACACCGTGACCACTTCGCCCTTCGGCGTGATGGCCACCACCTTGTTCGCCATCACCAGCGTTACCCACAGGTTGCCTTCCTGATCGAAGCCGCAACCGTCGGTCACCCCCAACTGACCTCGTTGGGACGTGTTCAGCGGACGCAGGTGTTGCACTTCTGCCGTCGTTAGCCCGAGCCTCGGTCCATAACGGGTCGGCGCCTCCAACGTGCCATCTGCGCGGATCGGATACCGCAGCACGTCGCAACCGGTGGTCTCGCAGACGAACAGATTGCGTTCGTCGTAGTCGAGCGCGATGCCGTTGGCAAAGGCGATGCCCTCCGCCAGCACGGTGGCCGTGCCATCGGTATCGACGCGATAGACGAGCCCATCTGCGAGATCCGCGAACGCCCGATCCACCGGTCCCCACGTGGAGTGTG
>CAZLDA010000747.1:1474-2114 GCA_964557875.1 uncultured Pseudomonadales bacterium
AACACCACACGCGGCCGCGCGAATCGACGATTGGATAGTTCGAGCCGAACAGTTTGCGGCCGTTCAGCGCCCCGCACAGGGTTTCCACTGCGCCGCTGCTGGGATCGAGCCGCTGTAGAGGACCATAGCCATCGTCCGGTCCACCGAAATTTGCGATGACGATGCGGCCTTCGCGATCCATGTTGATGCCGTTCGGCGCGCCGCCCGCATTGCCGATGCGCTGCAGCGAACCGTCGCGAAGCACACGCGCGCATGCACTGCGCTGATCCGACATCCACACGCTGCCGTCACGGCCCACCACCACGTCTTCCGGTCGCTTCACACCCACGCCGACTTTGCGGCATTGCCCGATGTCGATCGCCGCAAGAACCATTGCTGCCTCCCTTCTTTTTACGCCTGAGCCACCTTATGCATGCGCGTTGCCCACAAGGCGATCGATCGCCACAGCCAACGCGATCGCGTCGTTGCTGAAGTAATGCGTGTGCGCCCCGGCACCCAGACAGAACTCGGTGCGCCGGCCGTCTCTCCACGCTTCTACGTCGCCGTCGTCCAAAACGTGCGCTACACGAAGCATCGCCGGCTCGCCCGGTGCGGTCCAGATGGCGCGGCCGACATAGTCGCCCGCCCGATACGCGTTCAC
>CAZLDA010000748.1:0-2111 GCA_964557875.1 uncultured Pseudomonadales bacterium
ATACGCCCGACGGAAGATCGTCCGGAATCGTCCAGCGGATGCTCGGACGCCAGCCCGAGTCGGTCAGGTCGTCGTCGTGAAAGTGTATTGCGGCGTACTGCGACGGATCTTCGCGCCAGTTGAAAACGTCGCCGCGCCATCGCGCTCCCCTTACTGCGCGTGTTGGAGTTTGGTGCAGTGTTCCGTGGCGACCATGTCCGGAGACATCGGTAACCACACTCGTCTCGATGCCGATCGAAAAATCCCACGCCGCGCTGAGTTCCGGCCGGGAAGGGCGGGTTTCGTCGAGTTCGGCACACGCTGTGCCGACGTCGAGCGCAGCGTGGTAGATGCGCACCGCCTCGATGCGCCCGTTGAAGTGGCCCGCTCCCGGCGCCTCTCGCGCCAGTTCCCAAACGCCTCGCGCAACCGATAAACGGTTCGATATCCGGTGCGTTGTTCGATGCCGCAGTGACGCCTCGGCGGAACCCGCGGGCACACCCTCGATCAGCACTTCGACCGTTGCGCCGATCGCGATTGCGACCCGGTACCAGCGATGTGTCTGCAACGCGACAAGGCTCTCGATGCGCGCGCCGCCGAATGTGATCCCGAGTCCGGTATCACTCACCGCGATGCGGAAGTTGCCGCCGCGTACGATGGTCTGCTCGCGCGCTTCGAGCAGCGTGGGATGGAGATAGCACGCGAACGTGACTGCATCTGTCGCAGGCAGGTCCGGCAGCGTTGCGTATGAGCCCGGCAGCAGCGGTTGCCGTTCGCCGGCATAGCGGCCTCGCAAAGATGCGCCCACTGCGATCTCGCGAAAACCAGTGCCGTGCGGTCGCGCGTCGCCGCTGATCAGACGAACCAGGGATGCATCGTAGCCGCCCGGTACGTCACAGCTCACGAAAACGTTCAGCGAGTCGCCGGCGGATACCGACAACGGGTCGGCATAGCCGACGATTTCCTTGATCAACGTGTTCCGCATCGTGAAGCGATCCTATGGTTGCAAAGCCGCGTTGGATGGCGCATTCAGATACCGCTGTTCGATCGCGTCGAGTTCGCCGCTCGCCTTCATGCGCGCGAGCCACTCGTCGAGCCACGCCTGCCAGCGCGGGTCCTTCGAGATCAGATACGCCTTGGACACTTCTTCGAACAACGGTGGCGGATCGGCAACGCACAATGCCGGGTTCGACCTGGATTCGAGGCGCGCCTCGATGGCATCGGTGATCATCACGTCGGCTTCGCCCGCGGCGAGTGCCGTGAAGATGGTGCGATTGTCGGGGTGTGCCACTACGTGTGCATTGGGCAAACGGTCGCGAACGAACCGCTCGTTGGTGCCGCCCGGATTCACGATCACTCTCACGGATGGATCGTTCAACTGCGCAACCGTGTCGAACGTACGATGCAGCGCGCACCGCGTGAGTACCGTCTTGCCGGTGTGAAAATAGGGCGTAGTGAAACAACCCGCGGTCTTGCGTTCGGCGGTTACCGAGACGCCGCTCATCGCGATGTCGTATCGACGGACAAGAAGATCGGCGACGAGCGTCGACCACGAAGTATCGATCCACTGCAGCGAAACGCCGAGTTCCTGCGCGAGTCGTTTCGCGAGATCTGCGTCTATCCCCACGCCATTGAAGCTGAATGGTCGGTAGTCATCGGTGCGGGCGACGCGCAATGTGCCACGCGCGCGGATGTCTGCCAACACGTCGCCACCGTCGCTCGTGCAATCCTCGCTTGCGTTCGCGCTACACGTGAACAGGATCAGCGCGAGCAGCAGCTCATTCGGACGCGGCGTCACTCGACTTCAGCAGATTGTATTTTTTGAGATAGCCACGCAGCTGATGGTACGTCAGCCCCAACAGTTCCGCTGCGCGGCGCTGGTTGAAGCGACCTTCTTCGAGCGCGCGATTGAGCAGGTCGATCTCGAACTCTTGTACCGTTTCCTTCAGATCGAGTGGCAGATCGAGCGGCAGATCGGCGGCGGCTTTCGGCCCTCCGCCAACAGCTGCAGCGGGGGGCGCTGCGGCAGCGCGTGGTCTGTAGGGTGACTCGAACGGATCGAGCGTGATTACGTCGACGGGCTTGAGCGGGTCGGAATTGCGGTACACGCAGCGCTCTACGACGTTCTTCAG
>CAZLDA010000749.1:0-2111 GCA_964557875.1 uncultured Pseudomonadales bacterium
GGCGTGCACGCTGGCGGCAAGGCCAGCGCTCAGCATCAGACTCGCTGCAATCAATGGAAGCTTCACGATTCTTCTCCATGAATTATTTTTGAGCGGGATCGAAACTGGCTGCACATTGCAGCGAACCGGCCCGATCCGGCGGCGCGCATCATACCCGACTATCGCGCTGCGTCGAACTGAACTTTGGTTGCAATACGCCTGTCATCGAGTCACTGAAGTTGACGGCCCCAACGGGCTCACGCACCATCGCGCGCGGCGCATTGCCGGCCGCCTTTGCACAACACAATCAAAGGGTTGATGAATGGAGTTGATGACCCACGATGCTGTGCGCGATCACAGGGACCTGAAATGAAAAACCGTATCCTCACGCTTGCTGTCGTAGTTCTCGTCGCAGGATGTACCGCGCTCGCTGTTCGCAACGCCGACAAGTTGTACGGACCCGAAGCAGTGCGCGATCGCGTCGCTTCGACCGCGAGTCCAACCGACTATCAGCACGCCGTCGAGCCGATCTTCAATCGGCGGTGCCTGGTTTGCCACGCGTGCTACGACGCGCCTTGTCAGCTGAAGATGCAGAATTTCGCCGGCCTCGATCGGGGCGCATCTTCGGCGCCCGTGTACGACAGTGCGAGGTTGTTGGAAGCCCCGCTGACCAGAATGGGCATCGATGCGCAAACGACCGGGCAATGGCGCGACAAGGGCTTCTATCCGGTGCTCAACGAGCGAGATCAGACACCGCAGAACAACCTCTCTGCCAGCGTGCTGTACAACATGTTGGAGCTAAAGGCGCACAACCCGTTGCCCGAGGGGATTCTCCCGGCCGGGCTCTTCGATTTCTCGGTCGGTCGCGCACAGGTGTGCACGACACTCGATCAGATGCCGAAGTACGCGAAAGAGCATCCCCAATGGGGCATGCCGTTCGGTTTGCCGGCGCTGACGTCGGCCGAGATGCACAGCGTTACGCAGTGGCTGTCTGCCGGTGCAAAGGCACGCCCACCTGCCCCGCTTCCGCATGAGTACCAAAGCGCGGTGATCGAGTGGGAGTCGTTCTTCAACGACTCATCTCTGAAGGCTCAGTTGATGAGCCGATACATGTACGAGCACTTATTCCTCGCCGACATCTACTTCGATGAGATCGGTACTGGCGAGCATTTCCGAATGGTCCGCTCCACGACACCTCCCGGGCAGCCCATCGACGTCATTGCGACGCGGCGGCCCTATGACGACCCTGGTGTGGCGCGCCCCTACTATCGGCTGCAACGCAACACGGAAACGCTGGTATCGAAAACGCACATGGCGTACGCGTTGAACGCCAAGCGGATGAATCGCTGGAAGACGTTGTTCCTGGTGCCGGAATACCAGGTCTCTGCGCTACCCGACTACAAGACCGCCGACGCGTCGAATCCGTTTCTGACGTTCCAGGCGATTCCGGTGAAGAGCCGGTATCAGTTCATGATCGATGAAGCGCAGTACACGATCATGGGTTTCATTAAAGGACCGGTGTGCCGCGGTCAGATCGCGCTCGACGTCATCGAAGATCAGTTCTGGGTGTGGTTCATCGATCCCGACGTCGAAGCGGCGACGCACGACGGTGAGTTCCTCGCGGCGCATGTGACGGAGCTGCAACTGCCCGCGTCCGAAGGCAGTAACAACCTTCGGCTACTGCACTGGATGCACTACTCGAAAATCGAGAAGCAGTATCTGACCGACCAGGCGGCGCATGAGCTTGCGACGTATCCGAACGGCCGCGAACTCACGCTCGACATGATCTGGGACGGCGACGGCGCGAACCCGAACGCGGCACTCACGGTGTTCCGGCACTTCGACAGCGCGACCGTGGTGAAGGGTCTGGTGGGCGACGAACCGAAAACCGCCTGGGTCATCGACTATCCGCTTCTCGAGCGGATTCACTATCTCCTCGTCGCGGGTTACGACGTTTACGGTAATGCGGGCTTGCAGTTGTTCTCACGCCTTTATATGGACTTCCTGCGCATCGGCGGGGAGTTCAACTTCCTGTACTTCCTGCCGCCCGAAGCGCGCACGGCGGCAATCGACAACTGGTATCGCGGCGCCGAAGGCAACATCTCCAGCTACCTAGCCGATTATCAGCAGCT
>CAZLDA010000750.1:0-2102 GCA_964557875.1 uncultured Pseudomonadales bacterium
GAGCTTCAATACGTTGACTGCGTGTTCGCCGATCTGTGCGGCGTCGTGCGCGGTCAACGGGTCTCGCGTGACGTGCTTAGCGGTATCTTCGAAGGTGGATTGCCGATCCCCTATTCGATCTACTTCCTCGACGCGCGCGGAGAGTTGGTCGAAGCCGTCGTGTCGAAGCGCGACTCCGAAGGTGTTGCCTGGCCGATTGCCGGTACGCTTACGCGGGTCACTTGGTCGCAGCGCCCGCACGGCCAAGTGCTCATGACGTTGTGCGATGCGAAAGGCAAGCCGTACTTCGGTGAGCCCCGCAACGTTCTCGAGCGCGTTGTTGAACGATTCGATGCCCTGGGTTTCGTTCCCACAGTTGGCTTCTCGCTCGAATTCTATCTGTTCGATCGCGAGCGCACGAAGAACGGCATCCCGCAGGTGCTGCCCACACCGCAAGAGCACACGTCGACCGTCTATGGAATCTCCGACGCCGATCGGTTCGACGGCGTCTTGACCGGCATCGTCGAGGCGGCGGCGGTCCAGGCATTACCGCCTTTGACAGTAACAGCAGCGGGTGCGCCCGGTCAGTTCAAGATTGCGTTGGAACCGGCGGATGCCGTTCGTGCGGGCGACCACGCCGTACTTCTGCGCCAGGTCGTACGCGCGGTTGCGCGCAAGCGCGGCCTCGACGCGACGTTCATGGCCAAGCCGTATTTGGCGTCACCCGGCAGCGCGATGAAGGTGTGCGTGAAAGTCGCGCACGCAGCGGGCCCGGACGTGTTTGCCGATGATGCAGCTGCCAGTGCGCTACGCGGTGCCCTCGGCGGTCTGCAAGCAGTGATGGCTGAGTCGGTCGCGCTCTTCGCACCGAACGCGAACGCGTACCGGCGCTTTCGCACCGGCGGGGCGGCGCGCAACAAGCGCTGGGGCGTCGACAACCCAACAACAGCCCTGAACATCACCGCCAACGACGGCGTGCACCGCATCGAGCATCGCGTTGCGGGCGCAGACGCCAATCCCTATCTGGCGTTCGCGGCGATCTTGGCTGGCATCCATCACGGCATGCACGAGGGCCTTGACCCCGGCCCGCCGTTCGAAGGCGATGCGGTGACCTTCGTCGATCAGACGATGCCGTTCGCGATTGATGCTGCGCTGGTCGCACTCGAGAACGGCTCCATCTTGCGCGAGTACCTCGGCCCCACCTACGTCGACCTCTACTGCGCGACGAAACGCGTTGAGCTGGAGCGGTTTCGCAACCACATCCCCGCGCACGAATACGACTGGTACCTCTAGGCGGCCTGCGCCGCTTGTTGCGTGAACGGCAGTGTGAAGTAGACGCTCGTGCCGATCGCAACCTCGCTCTCGATCACGAGTTTGCCGCCGTGCATTTCAACGAGCGCGTTCGACACGGCCAGGCCGAGACCTGTACCGCTCCGTCGCCGCCCGACAGACGCGCTTTCGACACGCTCGAACGCCTTCACGACACGCGGAATGTCTGTGTCGGCGATGCCGATTCCGGTATCGTGGATCCAGATCGAGATGCCGTCCGCCTCCCGACGAGTTTCGACCGTGATGAACCCGCTGTCCGAGTTAAACTTGATCGCGTTCGACAACAGATTGAGCAGTATTTGCTTGAGGGCCTTCTTGTCGGCATGAACCGGCGGTAGCGCTGCAGTGTTGATGCGCAACTCGATCCCCACTTCCTTCGCACGCGGCTCGATTGCCTGAACGGCCTCGTTGACCAGCGCAGCGCAGTCGACGTCAGCGAAGTCCAATTCCAGCTTCCCCGATTCAATCTGCGCCATGTTCAACACGTCGTTGATGAGATCGAGCAGCGACTGGCCGCTGCTGTGGATGTCGCTGGCGTATTCGACGTAACGCGGCGGCAGTTGGCCCATCATCTCGTTCCGCATGACGTCGGAGAAGCCAATGATGGCATTCAGCGGCGTGCGCAGCTCGTGGCTCATGTTCGCTAGGAATTCGGACTTCGAGCGGTTTGCTTCTTCCGCCCGCACTTTTTCAGCTTCGAACTTGGCTGCAGCCTCGCTCAGCTCGTGAGTGTGCGCCTCAAGCAAGCTGCGCGAGGTTTCGAGTTCGTCCTCATGCATCTTGAGCGCTGTGAT
>CAZLDA010000751.1:0-2100 GCA_964557875.1 uncultured Pseudomonadales bacterium
CCGCCGGAATTCTCGGCGACGTTGCCGCCGATGCTGCATGCAATCTGCGACGACGGATCGGGCGCGTAGTAAAGACCATGACGCGCGACAGCCTCCGAGATGGCGAGGTTGCGCACGCCGGGTTCGACACGGGCGATGCGGTTATCGGGATCGATCTCGATGATGCGCGACAGTTTCGACAAGCCGAGCAACACCCCATTGGACGATGGACGCGCACCGCCCGACAAACCGGTGCCGGCACCGCGCGGCACCAGCGGCACGCGATTCTCGCGACACACGCGCAGCACCGATCGCACCTGCTCCACGGTTTCCGGCAGCACCACTACCAAAGGGACTTCCTTCACCGCCGTCAACCCATCGGTTTCGAACGGCTTCTTCGCGCGCGGATCGGTGATGACGCAGTGTGCGGGCAGAGTCGCCTGCAACTGCTTCACCACTGAGGAATCGTTGGCGACTACTGCATTCACGGTGCAGCGACTCTAGCACTCGACCTCTGAGGCGCGCCAACCATGCGGCGCTTCTGCCCGAATCACGCTGCGATCGAATCGATGCTCTTCGAGATCGCCTTCAGATCGAAGCCGTAGATACGTGCCGCATTGCCGGCGAAGATCCCGCGCGCTTGCGCAGGCGTTGTTGCCGCAACAATCGCGTTGCGATGAGCCTGGCTTGCGGGGTACGTACCTTCGTCGTGCGGGTAGTCGTTGCCCCACATGATGCAGTCGGTACCGGTGATCTCGAGGTTGTTCAACGCGATCGGGTCGTCGGTGATCGTCACCGCGCCCTGCCGGCGGAAGTAATCACTGGCGCGCATTTTCAACGTGTTCAATCCGAGCCGGCGCCGATGCTGCATCGCGTCCATCGCATGGAGCGTCCACCCCAGCCAACCCGCTTCGGCTTCGGTGATGACGAATTTGAGTTTCGGATGGCGTTCGAGTACGCCGCCACCGGTGAGGTGCACGATCGGACCCATCCCCGCCGCCATACCGATGACGGTGGTCGACAGCCGCTCCATTCGTTCCTGCGTCACGGCCGCCGATTCGCGGCGCATGGCGAACTCCTCCACGCTCATGCCGTCTACCGATGCGAAGTCGGTGCCGAAGAAGACATTTCCGGTGAACACGTGAAAGTTCAGCACGATGCCCGCCTCTTCAATCAGCGACCACAGGGGCGTGTATTCGGGCCGGTCGTACGGACGCCATGGATACGAGCACGGCACCATCAACGTTCGGAAACCCTTGTGGATGCAGCGCTCGGCCTCCTGAACCGCCACCGCGATGTCGTCCACCGGGACGAACGCCGCGGCGACGTATCGCTCAGGTTCCGGCGCGAACACTTCGTATACCCAATCGTTGTAGGCCTTGGAGACAGCCAGGTTCAGATCGACCTCTGGACGGTTGCCGAGGCACAGCAACGTATTCGGGAACACGACCTCGGCGTGCACGCCGTCGAGCAGCTGTTTCTGCGTACGCACCGCCAGATCGCGGCCACCGGTCGGATCGTTTCGGAATTCCTTTGCCCGCAGTTCTTCGTCCATCTCGACCGCCGGCGGCGGCACCACGATGTCGTTGCCCATCAGCGTCAAGGTGATGAAGCCGTCGTCGCGACGCTTCACGCGCGTCATCGCGACACTGCGAAACTGTTCGGGAATCCGCTCCCACATGTCGGGCGATTCGCTGACGTGGCCATCTGCGGAGATGATCGGATCGACGTTCATTGCGATAAGCCTCCTCCCCTATTGGGCCGAATCTACCGCAGGGTCGGCGGAATCCCAACCTCACCCTCATGCAATCCCGAGTGACGCGGCGACCGCATGCAGGTGCTTGTCGTGCGTCCACAGCGATGCGCCGGCGAGCAGCGCCGACGCCAGCAAATGGCTATCGACATAGCCGATTCCCCTGCCGCTCAATGCGCGTCCTTCGACAAACGCCAGCACCTCGGAGTGCGAGGCGACCGGCGCCTGCGGCATGCGCGAAAGAAGCAGAACGACCTCCTCGCGTCGACGCAGCCTTCCGAGCGCAATCTCGCCGACGACAAACGGATGCACGATGACCTCGGACCGCTGCAGGTGTGCCGCCATTCGCTCGTCGTACGTCCGCAGGT
>CAZLDA010000752.1:0-2090 GCA_964557875.1 uncultured Pseudomonadales bacterium
CCTTTGGCGCACCGCTTTCGGCCAGGACTTGCTGCAATCCCGTCGACGCATATCCCTGTTTGCGGAACAACCGCATCGTCGTTCTGACGATGTTCTCCTTGTGTTTTGCTGCATTCGCCATTGATCGAAATATCTCATCGGATTGACTCTATAGCGATCAGTCTATATGGTCTCGACAAATTATAGCGATTGGTCTGGTTACGGATGAGCAACAGGACGCGGATAGAAATCGATGCAACTTGCGCGTGGATCACGATGGACGACGGCAAGGTGAACGTGATGTCGAAGGAAATGCTCGACGAAATCGCCGAGCGCCTGGATCAAGCGCGCGATGCTGCGGTGACTGTTTTCGTGGGTCGCAAAGGCATCTTTTCAGCAGGATTCGATCTGAAAGCGTTCCAGCGCGGCGGCGATGCATCGCAGCAGATGGTGGAGGCCGGGGTGCGATTGATCGAGAAGATGCTCGAACATGCCGCGACCTATCATCGCGGCGTGTACGGGGCATGCGTATCCGATGGGTGCGTTCCTGATGATGGCCTCCGATCTGCGCATCGGCGCGGCCGGAAACTGGAAAATCGGAATGAACGAGGTCGCAATCGGGCTTACCGTGCCGCACTTTGCGTTGGCGCTTGCCAAACATCGGCTTGCGCCGCCTGGTTTCGCGCGCATCAGCACGGCGGCGATGGTTGCGCCGGACCAGGCAGTGGCTTTGGGCTACCTCGATGCGTTAGTCGCTGAGTCTGCATTGCAAGAAGCCGTGGGTAACGCGGTGAATTTGTTTCAGTCGCTCGATAGGACGAGCTACGTTGGAACGAAATCGCGTATCAACGCCGACGTGTTGCGTGCGGTGCGCGAGGGTTGGGCGCTGGATCGCCAGCGCGCCGTCGGCTCATGAGCGAAAGCGTATCAGATTGTCGGCTGCCCACGCTTCGCTCGGCTCGAGGTTGTCGTAGTCGGTGAACTGCAGCATGAAACGCTCGCAGCCGGCGTCGATGTACGCTTCGAGCCGCTCGATGCCGCCGTCGCCTTGCGCCCACGCGAACGGTCCCATCAGCGAGCGCTTCACCGACTTCGGGTCGCGTCCGTTCTTCTCCAGCAACTCGGTGAGTCGTTTGTTGAGTGTGCGATAAGTGTCGGCGTCGACGAACACACCGTTCCATTCATCCGCGTACTTTGCGGCGAGCGGAAGACTGCGCTTCGGTCCGTTACCGCCGATCAGGATCGGCGTCTTGCGCTTGGGCCGGGGCAGCAGCACGGCGTCCTTCACGCTGATCATTTTGCCCGCGTGAGTCACCGGCTTTGCGTCATGCAGCAAACGCCGAGTGATTTCGAGAGCATCGGTCAGCTTGTTGAAACGGGTCGGGAAGTCGTCGAACGGAATGCCGTAGTTCTCGTGCTCGCGCCGTTGCCATCCCGCACCGAGGCCGAGAACCAGGCGGCCGTTCGAAAGATCGTCGATGGCCGCGGCCTGCCGCACCGTCATCGTCGGATGACGAAACGTCACCGGTGCAACCAGCGAGCCGAACTCGATTCGCTTGGTTCGCGTTGCGGCATATGTGAGCGACGTGAACAGTTCGAGAGAGTCGAGGTCCGGTTCCGCCGGATTCGTGAAGTGGTCGGAACGGAATACACACTGATATCCCGCACGCTCGGCCATATCGAGCACGCGCGTCCAACGGTCCCAGTTCAAACCGAACTGGCCTTCCACCATCAGTCCGATCGCCGCCTTCATCGAAATCTCCTCAGATGGCCGCCAGCACGCGGATTTCCACCTTGTACGCGGGTGTTGCGAGCTTTGCTTCCACACACGCGCGTGGTGGCGTGTTGCCCTTCGGCACCCACGCGTCCCACACCGTGTTCATCGCGGCGAAGTCTTTGATGTCCGCAAGCCAGATCGTGACGTTCAGCAGCTTCGTCTTGTCGCTGCCGGCTTCGGCAAGGTAGCCGTCGATCAGCGCAAGGATCTGACGAGTCTGCCCGGCCGCATCCGCCGTAGGATCGCCTGCAACGATGCCTGCCGTGTAAACGGTGTTGCCGTGAATTGCCACTTGAGAGAGACGGGGGCCGACGTGGAGGCGTTTGATGGTCAT
>CAZLDA010000753.1:0-2088 GCA_964557875.1 uncultured Pseudomonadales bacterium
GCGCGATTGCCGCGCACTTCCATCACGCCTGCAACGAGCGTATCGGTGGCGCGTGCGTGCGTCTGCGGCAAACCGGATCGCGGCGGCTCGATGAAAGTGAACGCCACGATCAGCGAGGCCAGCATTGGTACGAGCGCAGACTCCGCCATCGGAATCGCATAGCCGGACTGAGCCGCGTAGCCGCCGGCGGCGAGTGCCGTTGCAACACCGAGGCTGTTTGCCATCAGCCCACGGCCGTAGATGCGCGCGAACGCGTCCGTCTGTGCGCGCTGCTTCAGCGTATCGAACAAGAACGACTCCGACGTGCCCGAGACCAGGCTCGATCCGAACCCCCATACGATGAAGCCGCAGAGGTAGCCCCAGAAGTTCGGCGCGAACCACCATATGACGAACACGCTGCCCTTGATGAGGCCGGAGGCGACCAGCAGCCGTTTGCGCGAGTAACGATCGGCGAGCACACCGGACGGCACTTCGAACACCAGTGCGCTGCCCGACCACACGATGAACAACACCGAGAGTTCGAGCGGCGCAATGCCGTTCGCGCCCATCATGATGGCGTACACCGGGTACATCAGAACGACTTCGCGCAGGTAGCCGAACGCGTACCAGCGCGCCGCGATGTGTCGGGTCGAGGTCATGTCGTACCGGCTGCTTGCAGAAGACTCGCCGAAGGCGGGTTGCAGAAAGCGGGAGACGCGGTGGTATGGTAACGCCTTCCCGGGGAAGAGAGCTTGCGGCATGCAGATCGTGCGTGTGTATACCGGAGCCGACGGCGAGTCGCACTTCGAAGACATCGAGGTGGAGTTCGCGGAGAGTGGCGCGTTCGGACGAATCTCGAAGATGGTCAAGGCGCGCGGCGTGCTGTTCCGCGAAGTCGATGGCGACTACGACCTCGGTTTCCACAACGCACCGCGCCGCCAATATGCGGTCAACCTCACCGGTTCCGTAGATCTCGAAGTGGGCGACGGCACGCGTCGTCGTCTGGGGCCGGGGAGCATTCTGCTGGCCGAAGACACGACCGGGCGCGGCCACAAGAGTCAGGCGGTGGCGGGCGAGGCGAGAACGTGTCTATTCATTCCACTGGAGTGAGACAGGCCACTGGAGTGAGACAGGCCACTGGAGTGAGACAGGCCGCTGGAGTGAGGCCGGGACAAACCGTTAGCAGCTTTGAGTGAGGAGAGATGATGCGCGGCGTGATGCTGATTTGTGCAATGTTGCTGGTGTCGACGGCGTTTGCTGACCCCGTGCCGTTTGCGCCCACGGCGGCGGACGCCATACCCGCGGCGATCCTCGGAAAGGGGGGTAAGCCCGTTGGCAAATCGGTCGGCTATTTCGCCGCCAATCCGAAGACGCAAGGTTATCTAACGGTTCCGGCCGGTAGCGGCAAACACGGCGCGGTCATTCTGATCCACGAATGGGACGGCCTCGGCGAGCGCGTGAAGCAGGTGGCAGATGCATTCGCCGCCGAAGGCTATGTCGCACTCGCGGCGGATCTGTATTCGGGGCGCACCGGCGGCACGCCCGAGAAGAACATGGCGCTCGTGAAGGAGACACTTGCCGACCCGAAACAGATCACTGCAAACCTCGATGCGGCGGTGAAATTCCTGAAGGCGCGCAAGGATGTTTCCGGCAAGGTCGCAGCCATCGGCTGGTGCTACGGCGGCGGAGTTGCGCTCAGCTTCGCGCTCGACAGCGCGAATCACGAAGGCACCGCCATGTTCTATGGCAGCCTGCTCGACGATCCCGAAAAGCTGTCGCATCTGCATCACGAGTTATACGGCACCTTCGCAGGCCTCGACGAGCGAATCAGGCCGGACGATGTACAGCATTTCGTCGCTGCACTGCGCGGCGCCGGAATCAAGAACGACGTGCACATCTACGACGACGTGAAGCACGGCTTCTGGTTGTACGTCGATCGCGACCCGAAGGCGAACACGGCGCCCGCGCTCGATGCGTGGCAGCGTCTGAAGGCGTATCTCGCGCGGACGCTGCAATGACCTCTCCGTCGCTGCACAAGCCGCGTAACGTACTGCTGATAACGGCCGATCAATGGCGCGGTGATTGCCTCTCCGCAGTCAATCACCCCGT
>CAZLDA010000754.1:0-2080 GCA_964557875.1 uncultured Pseudomonadales bacterium
AACGGAACACCGTTGCTGTATCCACTAATCGTCATATTCAACTCGTTGGAAGTGACGTTCATCATCGCATCGGGAATTCTCGTGTCGGCGATGATCGCCGACGTCGTGGAAGACAGCGAAGTGACCACAGGGCGGCGCTCCGAGGGATTGTTCTTCGCCGCGAACAGTCTCGCCCAAAAGGCCGTCAATGGTCTGGGTGTCATCGTGGCCGGGCAGCTGCTCGCCTACGTGCACTTCCCGCTGCAGGCAAAACTCGGCGAAGTGCCGCAGCAAACGTTGTTCGATCTCGCGTCCGTGTACATCCCCGCGTTGTGGGGCTTCTACTTCATCGCGATCGTGCTGCTCGGCTTCTATCGCATCAATCGCTCGGTTCACACCGATAATCTGAACAAGCTCGCAGCATCGCGCACGCAAGCAGCGGCTGCCGGAGCGAAATGAGGCTGCGTGGCCAACGAATGCGCTGTGCCGCGTTACTCGCGCTGTTTGGTTTGCCCGCACTGGCCGATACGCCGAGCGCAGCGATCGACATCTCAGGCAGCGACACCTCTCGCAGCGTTGCCGCCGATGCGATCGTCGAGGCGGCGCTGAAGGAAGGTCCCATTCCCGGCATTTCGGTCGCCATCGAACAGCATGGCAAGGTCGTCTACTCGAAGGGCTTCGGCTTCGCGGACCTCGAGCGTCGCACGCCGGTAACGCCGGCAATGCGCTTTCCGATCGGATCGATCACGAAATCGTTCACGTGCCTTTCCGTCATGCAACTGGTGAACAAAGGGGCGGTCGACCTCGACAAGCCGGCGGGTGCCTATTTGCCAAAGTTGCCGGAACCGTCGCGCAACGTGAAGGTACGCAACCTGCTCAATCACACGTCGGGCATTCCGAACTACACGGACCTGCCCGAGTTCCCGATGGACAAGCCGGTAGGCATCACGCGCGAACAGATGCTCGGCTACTTCGCAGCGAAGCCTCTGCAATTCCCCAGCGGCACCCGCTTCAGTTACACGAACTCGGGCACCTATCTGCTCGGCCTCATCATCGAGGCGAGCAGCGGCCAGTCGTACGATCAGTACGTGACCGCCCACGTACTGAAACCGTTCGGTATGAGCCAGACGGCATTCGACGCACACGACGACGACTCAATCGGTCGCGCGCGCGGCTATCGCCTGACCGCGGAAGGATTCAAGCGCGCTCAGCTGTACGACTTCGAAGTGCCGTTCTCGGCAGGATCGGTGGTATCGACGGCCGGCGATCTGCTGAAGTATCGCGAAGGCGTGTTCGGTGCGAAATCCGACGCCGCTTTACAGAAGCGAGTGCTGTCGCAAGACCCGCTCGCCGGAGGGCAAAACAACCCGTACGCACTCGGTTGTTTGATCGAGACGGAACTCGACGGTCATCGCAAGGTCACTCACGCCGGCGACATCTTCGGTTTTGCCGCCGACTATGCGTACTATCCCGACGACGACCTGACGATTGCGATACTCACCAACACCGACTCCGCGCGCTTCCCGCCGATCACGATCGAACACCGACTTGCGCGCGTCTTTCTCGGCGTTGCGCCGCCAACGCTGGTGGACCTGACGGTTCCCGCCGACGTCGGCAAGCGTCTCGCGGGCGAGTACGAAGTGGGTGCATTCCGGTTCGGCGTCGATTCGCTCGGCTTCGTGTATGCGGACGCACATCTCGCAATGCGCATCGGCGGCGTGAACGGCGGCGGACCGACGTTGCCCCTGCGCTATCAGGGTAACAATCGATTCGTCTCCGCGATCGACGACGAACACGTGCTGGTTTTCGAACCGCAAGCCGACGGCGCGGAGAAGGTGCTCATGCACTACTACGAAGGTGTCATCGACGCGACGAAGCCGGCAGCGCGGTGACCTATTTATCGATGGGGGAGACACAGATGAGCAACGAACCGTACGTGCTGATCACCGCCGACACGCACGCGGGTGGCAGCCACGCGCACTATCGCGAGTATCTGGATCCACAGTACCGCGACGCCTTCGACGCATGGCGCGGCGGTTACAAGAATCCCGCGCAGGAACACTACGGCAGCAAGAAGCTGCGCAACTGGGATCTGGAAATC
>CAZLDA010000755.1:0-2079 GCA_964557875.1 uncultured Pseudomonadales bacterium
GGTCTACCGGAGGGCACATCGAATGGCACGTCCGTTTCCGACCGATAACCCGCTCCTGCAAGGCGGCTTCGAGCCGATCCGAATGGAGTGCGACAACGCCGACCTGTTCGTGCACGGCGAGATTCCACGCGACCTGCACGGCACGTTGTACCGGATCGGCCCGAACCCTCAGTTCGCACCGCGCGGCCACTACAACCCGCTGCAGGCCGACGGCATGGTGCACGCGTTTCACATCGAAGGCGGACGCGTGGCGTATCGCAACCGCTGGGTGCGGACGCAACAGTGGACGCTCGAACGCGCCGCCGGGCGTGCGTTGTTCAGCACGTCGGGTGATCCACGCGACGCCGATCCCGAAGTAAAAGGTGTACGCAGTGACGGCGTGGCGAACACGCACGTCGTCTGGCACGGCGACAAACTGTTGGCGCTCGAAGAAGGCCACGGCCCCATCGAGCTCGATCCGCACTCACTCGATACGATCGGGCCGTGGACGTTCGATCACCAGCTGCCGGGCAACATGACGGCGCATCCGAAGATCGATCCCATCACCGGAGAGATGCTGTTCTTCGCGAACTTCCCTTCGCGCGCGTTCACCGGAGAGATCACGTTCTACGCGGCCGACAGGCACGGCCGCATCGTGCGCCATCAATCGGTGCAAGGTCCGTTTCCGGCACTCGTGCACGACTTCGCCGTGACGCACGACTACGTGATCTTCGCGGTGTGCCCGCTCACGTTGTCGATCGAGCGCGCCCGCGCCGGCGGTGCACCGATCGCGTGGGAGCCCTATCTCGGCACGCATGTGGGGGTGATGCCGCGCGATGGCCGCGCGGAAGACACGCGCTGGTACACGGGCGACGCGTGTATGGCGTGGCACTCGATGAACGCGTTCAACAAAGGCAAGCGCATCTACATCGACGTCTGTCAGCAGCAGGCGCCCGCATTTCCGCCGGCGCACGGTTCCATGCCCGACCAGTCGTCACTGCGCCAGTATCTGACCCGCTGGAACATCAATCGGCCGGAGAGCGATGGCTTCACGATGCAGCGCCTCAGCGAGGTCGTCTGCGAGTATCCACGCATCGACGAACGTCGCGTCGGTTTGCCCTATCGATATGGCTACGTGGCATGCATCGGCGGCCCGGGCACCGGCGACATGCTCCAGCGCGCGATCGGACGGTTCGACCACGACACCGGCACGATGCAGACTTTCCACGTCGGCGATCGCTGCGCGGTATCCGAGCCGGTATTCGTCGCGAAGGGACCGGAGGCGGACGAAGGCGAGGGCTTTCTGCTGGCAACGGTGTTCGACGAAACGCGCAACGCGAGTCATCTCGCGATCTTCGATGCGCAACACCTCGTCGACGGGCCGATCGCGCGCGCCGACCTCGATCATCGCGTGCCGATGGGATTTCACGGCACGTGGCGCGAACAGCGCTAAGCGCTCGACCCGACATCAGGGACAACTCAGCGCCGGTGCGACGTGTAGCGGTCTGGTCCGGATCCATCGCGTGCGGTTGCAGAGTCCGGCGTCTAGTGGTGTTGCCGTCCAGGACATTCCCGCGGCCATCGCGCACGTCGTCATGACGATCGGCCGCGCACGCTCCGCACATGCATCGAGCAACGCCTCGCGTTGCGGCGCACCGGCGCGTTCGCGCTCGATCGCATAGTCGATCAGCAGAATCGAGTTCTTCGCGGCGACACCCATCAGCATCATGAGTCCGATCAACACCGGCATCTCGACGGCGAGGCCGAATGCCATGTTCAACGTGCTCCTGTTGCTGCTTTGCGTCGGGCCGTTATGGCGGGCGGCTTCGCCGCGTTGACCCGGACCGCGTCGACCTCATTCTCCGGTGGAGTGGGAGATGCTGGATCGTCCGCATTTCCGGCGCTCGCGTCGACTTCAGGAACGTGCACGCCGCTCACCCAGCAGCATAACCCTGACGTCGCCGCCGCTCTGAAAGCTGAGCACGAGAAGATAGGTCGTCAGAAAGGGGATACCGCCGAAGAACGCGACGACGGCCAGGAGGACACCCAACGCCGAGAAGTGGTTGCGCCACGCCGTCCATAACCCGGAGAGTGTCAGAA
>CAZLDA010000756.1:0-2075 GCA_964557875.1 uncultured Pseudomonadales bacterium
CGCCCTTGGTTGCCCTTCGGGATGCTCTCGATCGGATGGCCCGAAGACGGCGAACGAAAAACCCGAGGTCCAAACCGTCGATGCCGCACCGGTCCGGCCGCAAGCCTTCCCGTCGCCGGCAAAAAGCGTCGATGCCGATCGCGAGGCTTGGCTGACGCGCGTATCGGCCCAGCTCTTCGCTCAATACCAAGAGCTCGAAGACGCGCAGCACGAGTTCGACGCGCTCGACGGCAACGTGATTCCGCAGCTGGAGCGAGTGCTCGCGGCGACCGAAGCCGCGTATCAGCGTGGGCGGTACTCGTACCTCGAGTTGACGGACGCGCGACGCAGCCTGTTGGACGCCCGACGCCGCGCGTATGAGCTTGCCGCCGCATTTCACACGGTTCGAATCGAAATCGAGCGCCTGACGGGCAAGAGCCTCGAAGCCAATGGAGACGGACGATGACATCTTGCGGACAACCGCTCTCGGCCATGCTGCTGATCCTGCTTGTAAGCGGGTGCGGGACAGATACTGCAGCGACCGCTGCTGCGCCGGGCGCGGAGACTCCGCACGCCGCAGCGGCACCTGAATTCGAACGTGGGCCGCACCACGCTCGCTTGTTGCGCGACGGCAACTTTGCGCTCGAGTTGCAGATCTTCGAGACGGACACGCCGCCGGAGTTCCACGTCTACCTATATCGCGGCGACAAGCCGCTGCCGCCCAGTGCGGCGACGGTGAACGTCGAACTCGAGCGTCTCGGCGGTCAAGTGGACCGGATCGCCTTTGCACCTTCCGGCGAGTACCTGCGAGGCGAAAGCGTCGTTCACGAACCCCATTCGTTCAAGGTCACAGTGGTTGCCAACGAAGGTACCAAGGCGCACCGCTGGAGCTTCGACAGTTTCGAAGGGCGCACGACGATTGATGGGGCAAAAGCACAAGCGGCCGGTGTGCGAATTGAAACCGCTTGTCCGGCAGTCATCGAAGACACGCTGCGTCTCACGGGGCGCCTCACGGTCGACGCCGAACGCGTACGGTCGGTCGCGGCGCGCTATCCAGGCGTGATTCGTAGTGTGAAGCGCTCAATCGGCGAATCTGTCGCGCTGGGCGAAACAATCGCTACCATCGAGAGCAACGAGAGCCTGGAAACCTACCCCCTAAACGCACCCATCGCTGGAATCATCACCGAGCGATACGCCAACCCCGGCGAAGTGGCGGGAACCGAACCGCTCTTCGTGATTGCGGACTACTCGGCGCTATGGGCGGAACTCGCGCTGTTTCCGCGCGACATTGCGCGTGTGAAGGCGGGGCAGAGAGTCACGATATCGGTGATCGACACCGACACCACCGCCGAAGGGCACATCGTGCGAATCGCGCCGGCCCTGAACGCCGATGGCAAGTCCATGAGCGGCGTCTATACGGCGCGTGTAGCACTCGACAATCGTGAACGACGACTGACACCGGGACTGTTCGTCGAAGGACTCGTGCACATCGGTTCGGTGGAGGTTCCGCTCGCGGTCAAACGTACTGCGCTGCAGAACTTTCGCGACTTCACGGTGGTGTTCGCGCAAGTGGATGACACGTACGAAGTCCGCATGCTCGACCTGGGTCGCAGTGACGATGAGTTCATCGAGGTCGTCGGCGGTCTACATCCTGATACCCGCTACGTCACCGAGAACAGCTATCTCATCAAGGCGGACATCGAGAAATCCGGTGCTTCGCACGATCACTAAACAGCGGCGTTGAGGGGAAACATGCTCGACACACTGATCGAATTCACGCTGCGCTTTCGCGTCGCGGTCCTCGCATTCGTAGTGGCCGCGGCCTCGCTCGGTATCTGGAGTTTCCAGCGACTGCCCATCGACGCGGTGCCCGACATCACGAATGTGCAGGTGCAGATCAATACCGATGCGCCCGGGTTTACGCCGCTCGAGGCGGAGCAACGCATTACCGTGCCGCTCGAAACTGCGATGGCCGGACTGCCCGGCCTGGACTACACGCGCTCGTTGTCGCGCTACGGCCTGTCGCAGGTGACCGTGGTCTTTCACGACGGCACGGATCTGTTCTTTGCCCGGCAGCAGGTCGCGGAGCGACTGCT
>CAZLDA010000757.1:0-2073 GCA_964557875.1 uncultured Pseudomonadales bacterium
ATCTGCGCGACGGCGCTGCGGTCCCCGTGCGACACTGGCTCGAACTGCTCGGATGACCGCGTTAAGAACGGAGCGAGTCATGCAGGATTTCCCACATCACTATCGGGTCGGCACCCACGTTGCCGGAAGCGAAGGCGACGTCACGCTTGCCGCCGAAGGATTGCCCGACCTGGCCACGGCGCCGCCGGTGGAGTTCGGCGGCAAGGGCGATCGGTGGTCGCCCGAAACCCTGTTGGTGGGTGCGGTGTGCGATTGTTTCGTGCTCGGCTTCAAGACCATCGCAGCCGCGTCGCGGCTGACGTGGACCGCACTCGACGTGCAGGTTGCCGGAACGCTCGATCGGATCGACCGCAAGATGCTCTTCACGCATTTCGTAGTGACCGCGCGCCTGACGGTGCCGGAAGGCCAGCAATCACGTGCGCCGCGCATTCTCGAAAAAGCGGAAGAGGTTTGCCTGATCACGAACTCGTTGTCCGCTGAAGTACGCCTGGAGAGCGAGGTGATCGTCGGCTGACCCGATCGAGCCGATACCGGGGAGGGGGAATGGCTACCAGTTCAATCGAGGGGCGCCACTATGCGTTCCTGGTCTTCCTGACGTTGCTGAACGTCATGAATTTCGTCGACCGCAATCTGCTGGCGAGCTTCGCGAACTTCATCGTTCCGGATCTCGGGCTGACGAATACCGAGTTCGGACTGCTCACCGGCCTCGCGTTCATCATGTTTTACGTGGTGATGGGTCTGTTCATGGGTGTGCTTGCCGACATGGTGCACAGGCCGCGGCTCGTGGCCGCGGGGTTGCTGGTGTGGAGCGCGCTCACGGCCGTTTCGGGTGCAGCGCGCGGATTCTGGGGTCTGGCGGTGCCGCGCATGTTCATCGGCGTAGGCGAATCGATTCTCACGCCCACGTCGATGTCGATGCTCGCCGACCGATTCCCCTCGGCGAAGCTGGGTTTTGCGGCAGGCTTCTACTACATGGGCGTGCCGATCGGAGCAGGTGCCAGCCTCCTGGTGGTCGGCTATCTCGGACCAACACTCGGATGGCGCAACTGTTTCTATCTGCTCGGTGCGGTGGGTCTCGTACTCGCCCTGGTGATGTGGTTCGTGAAGGAGACGCCGCGCCGCCACGTGCTTGCCGACGCCGCGCGGACGCGGCCGAACCTGCGCAGGATCGCCACCACGTCGTTTCAGGCGCTGCGTGATTCTCCTGCGCTGCGCTACACGATCTTCGGTGGCGTGTTCCTGCACTTTGCGATTGGCGCCGCCACGTACGAGCAACTCTGGTTCGTGCAGGAGCGCGGCTTCGAACGCGCCGAAATCGCGCGCCTCACTGGATGGATCGGCATGGCGGGCGGTGTGCTCGGCAATCTGTTCGGCGGTATCGGGGGCGATGCGCTGCAACGACGGACCGGCATGGGACGCGCGACGTTCTTGTGCTGGACCATGGTGATCCTCGCGCCGATAACGCTCGCGTATCGGCTGGTATCGCCCGACAGCGTCTGGTTCTGGATCGGCGTGTTCTTCGGCATGTTCCAGCTGGGCAGCTTCTATGGCCCGACGTTCTCCGCCGTTCAGGAACTCGTGCCGCCGCAGATACGCGCGACGGTGGTCGCGTTCTACATCCTCACGCTGAACTTCATCGGGCTCGGATTCGGCATCACCGCCGGCGGTTTTTTCATCGACTATCTGGTGGCGCGGTCCGTACCGGAGCCGTACACGTGGACGCTGGTCGCGTTCACGGTGCTGTCGATGGTGTGTATTCCCTGCTTCTATTTCGCCGGCAGGCGCTTTCAGATGGATCGAGAACGGCTTTACCTCGCTACCGAAGGGAGTTAGAACGCACGCACCCGATTCCGAATCCGCGACCATGGACCGCGTCGAACCGTTACTCATCGAACTCCCTTCCGAAATACTCACGCCGCGGATGCGCCTGGTGCCGCCCGCGCCGGGCGATGGGCTGAGCGTGAACCGCGCCATTGCGGAGTCATTTCCCGAGTTGAACCGTTGGATGGACTGGGCGGCGACGATGCCGACCCTCATCGAATCCGAACGGTTCGTGCGCGATTCGGCGGCGCG
>CAZLDA010000758.1:0-2068 GCA_964557875.1 uncultured Pseudomonadales bacterium
CGAGGAAGCTGTTCATGAACATGTTCGGCTGGTGCATGTGACAGACGATGCACTGGCTCGTCGGAATGGCGCGCGTGAACGCGTGCTCGAGCGGGTGTCCGGACGTGGCATGATCGATCGTCGGATCGACCGTGATCGATTTGCCGTCGTGACCGTAGGCCGCGTAGAAGGAGGAGTGACGCGGGTCGCGATCGTTCGCGTAGACGACGTGGCACGAGGCGCATCCGGAACTGCGGTAGTCGCCCGGTTGATCGTTCGTGCCGAGGAACCACGTGAACGGATCGTTCAAACGGGTCTTGGTGATGTTGATGACCGGCACCGCGATTCGCGCGCCGGTGCCCGATCCCCGATTCGATTGACGAAAGTCAGGCCGACCGGGCTCTTCGATGCGCTGCAGTTGCCCGAGCGAATCGGGCAGGCCGGTTTCCGGAAACAGATTGCCGATGTTGCGGCCACCGCGCTCGAACACCCGGAACACGTCGCCTTGCTTCACCGTTTCCCACGCCGGTAACGGGTCGAGCTTGGGCAGGATGCCTGCATCTTCCGCCGCTTGTTGCTGCGCTTCGGGAATCTTGGGCCCGTACAGTGTCGTGCCGACGCCGTTGCGGTCATACGATTCGCCGAGCGTGTAACGCTTGAACGGAAGGATGCCGTTGTTGTAGGCCGCCCCGCCCCACAGCATCACGCCGGTCGAGTGCATGCTGCGGATCGACGCTTCGATGATTTCCATGTGGCATGCACCACACGCCTCGCGCGCGACGCGATAATCCGACGGGTTCACGAAGCGGACGAATTCCGGACTCTCTTTGTTCAGAAGTGTATACGTGCGCTCCGGATTCGCGCTCGATGGCCATCGCTCGGGGTAGCGCGGCAATACGTGCGCTTGCTCGAGCGCGCTCGTGTAAGTGGCCGTCCCCCTTGCTGCACCGTTGGGCACCGAAACGGCCGCGTCGCCGCCGTGACAATCGGCGCAGCCGAGCTTCACTGCCGGATTGGAATGCATCGACGATCGATCGGTCTTCGTATGGCACGACATACACCCGGCACTCTTTGCATCGACCTCTGCTGCCGTCTGGTTCTGCGGCGATGGCGGGGCGGTAACGTACGTGCGCGAAACGGCATGCTGCTCGCTTGCGAACGCGGTGAGCGTCCACAACGACGCGATGACCAGGGCGGCCACGGTGAGGTGAGCTCGTTCGCGGGAGTTCCTCACTTGTTGCGATCCGCTCATCGGCATGCCTTCAGAACGTCAGAATCAGGTTGAACATGAAGTACCCGGCGTTGTCGTCGCGATAGAGCGCCTTGAAACCGTCGCCGCCGAAAAGCTCTGCGTACGACGACCGCACGACGATGTTCTGCGTCATGAACGGCCGGTAGGTGAGCGACAACGAAACATCCTGTCCGATCGATTTGTCGATCGATCCCTGATTGCGCGCGGCCTCGAGCACGGCGGTGTTGTCGAACCACAGCGAGTTCCAGTTCATCGATAGGCGCAGCTGTGGCAGCACATCGAGATCGGCGCCGATGCCAACCAGCCAGAGACCCGGATTCACGAAATTCGACTGACCCTCGTCCTTCGACGACCGCAGGCTCGCGAGCACGGCGTTGCGACCCGACAACGCAACGCGTCCGCCGCCGATGAGAGGCACGGCCTGCCGGATCCAGTAGCTCGTGTCGGCGCCTGCAAACTGCGGATTCTCGAAGATAGCGTCGAAGCCGTTCGATTCGTCGTCGAACGGATCGTCATCGCCGCTTCCGTACAGCAACGAAATGCGCGGGCGGATCCAGTCGAAGTCCATCGACACTTCCGCAGCCGCGAACAACGCGCTGATGTCGGAGTGCTCGTTGACGAACACCGAACCATCTTCCTCGCCGAACGCGTAGTACACGGACGTGGTGAGGTTCACGCGCCCGAAGTGACCGTCGCCGTTGTAGCCGACGTAGCCGACGTCGTAGCTGCGAGGACGTTCCGTGCCGATCGATGCTGGACGAACAATGAAGCCGTTCTGGTCGTAGGTGTTGCCGCCGTCTTCGCGGTTACGGTTGTAGGCGACGAGAAACTGCGATG
>CAZLDA010000759.1:0-2063 GCA_964557875.1 uncultured Pseudomonadales bacterium
CAACAGTTTCTTCATGGCGCGGCCGCCGCTGGTGCCACGGGTGCGGGTCGCGCCGGCTCCAGCCCTTTCGAATACAGCACTCGCCCCTCTGGCGTAACCAGAATGGCATCCACATCGTCGAGCTTCTCGTAGATCTTCATCGCTTCCTCTGCCCCAAGAACGAATGCCGTCTTCGACAAGCCATCGGTGCGCGTCGCTGTAGACGCGAGGATGGTCGCGCTCCGCACCTTGCTGGCCGATTTACCGGTGCGCGGGTCGATGATGTGGTGATAACGCACCCCGTCTTCGTCGAAATAGCGTTCGTAGTCGCCGGAGGTGGACATGGCGGTGTCCACGAGCGGGATCTTCGCGATGACGCGCGTCTTGTCGTCCGGATGCCGTATGCCCACGATCCACGGCTTGCCGAAACGATCGCCGATGATGCGGCTGTCGCCGCCTGCGGTGACCAGCGCGTGCGCAATGCCTCTCTTCTGCAGAATATCGATGCCGCGATCCACCGCGTAACCCTTTCCGATGCCGCCGAGGTCGATGCGCACGCCGGGCTGTGTGAAGAACACCGTGTATTTCTTCGGATCGAGCACCACGTGGTGATAGTTCACCGCCGGAAGTGCCGATTCGATTTCGGCCTCCGTCGGTTTCTTGTGCGCGCGGAAGTCGTACATGAAGCCGACGCTCGCGTACGTGATGTCGAAGGCGCCTTCGGTGATGCGGGAGAACTCGAGCGCGGTCGTCAGCAGATCGAACAGTTCCTTGCTGATCACCATCGGCGCCTTGGCCGCGTTCGCGTTGACGCGTGACACCTCGCTCTCCGGCTTGTAGGTGCTCATGTTGTTGTCGATGTTCACCATCTCCGCCATGACGGCGTCGATGGCCGCGTTCCCCTGTGCGGCATCGTCGGCCCACAACTCGACTACGATGCGCGTGCCCATGAGACCGTTATTTACGCGCTCGACCCATTCGGCATGCACCGGCATCGCCATCAGCGCCATCAGCGCGCCCACGACGAGCGCCCGCTGTCTTACTCTCGGCATTGAGTTCCCTCTTCCTTTAAATTCCGGCGTACCAGGCGTAGCCGCGGTCTTCCCAGTAACCACCGTTGCCGCCGTGAATGCCTGCGTAACTATCGACCAGTTCGATGCGCATGATGTACTTCGCCATCTTGTAACCGAGCTGACGTTCGATGCGCGCACGGATCGGTGCGCCGTTGCCGATCGGCAATGCGGCGCCGTTGAGCTCATACGCCAGAATCGTCTGCGGATGATGCGCGTCGACCATGTCGATGCTCTCGTAGTATGGCTGCTTGCCGTTCGGCTGCATGGGGTCGGCGCAGTGGAACACCACGTAACGCGCTGACGGATCCGGTTGAACGCGCGCCAGGATCTCGTGCAGCGGCACGCCCTTCCACTTTCCGATCGCGCTCCACCCTTCCACGCAGTCGTGCCGTGTGATCTGCGTGCGGCTCGGCATCGCTTTCAATTCGTCGAGCGAGAACTGTACGGGTCGTGCAACGAGACCGTCGACCTGCAACCGCCAGTCCGCGAAACCATTCGCCGCGAGTGCTTCGTAGGCCGCGCTGCGCGGCCGCGACGTGCCGTTGCTGCGGAACGGCGCGGAGATGTCTGCTTCCGTGAACTCCTGTGCGAGCGCCTGCTCGCCCACGACCAGCCGCTGAGTCACTCGCGTCAGCGTTTCGCCGCTGCGCAACAGTCCCGAGAACCAGGACGTGGCGCCGATTTTGTCGCAACCGGCGACCACCGCCGACGCAATGCCCGCCAACGACATTCGCAGGAAGCGCCGCCGCCCGTTCGCCCGATCACTCATCTGCCCGCTCCGGCAACGGTTCGGGATCGATTCGATAACGCCCGCTGAGCATCGATCGCAAGTTGTTCCACAAGCCGGTAGTGATCACCAGAAACACATGCAACAACGTGAACGCGACGAGCGCGAGCGCCGCAACGAAGTGCAACGTGCGCGCCGACTGCCGCCCGCCGAACACGTCGACCCAGCCGGGCACCAACGCATTCAGCGACGGCGACATGGCAAATCCCATGAGAATGACGAGG
>CAZLDA010000760.1:0-2060 GCA_964557875.1 uncultured Pseudomonadales bacterium
GACGCTGGCGTGCTGTTCGAAAGCGGCGAGGCATCTCTGGGGCCGCTTGCGAACGACGTGCTTCAGGAAGTGATCGCAATGCTCGGTGAGGCGAAGAACCCGGTCACCGTCGAGGGATACACGGACAACATTCCGATTTCGACTGTGCGCTATGCGTCGAACTGGGAACTCTCTGCGGCGCGTGCGGCGTCGGTAGTTCGCGCATTCGAAGGGTTGGGTATCGATCCGGATCGGCTTGCCGCGGTGGGTTACGGTGAACAGCATCCTGTCGCCACTAACGCAACGCCTGAGGGGCGCGCGCACAACCGTCGCGTCACCATCGTGGTGGCTCGCAATGCGGATGCGCAGCGTGGCTTGACCACGATCGGCGCTGAACGCAGCAAACCGCTCGAGATCGAGTGGCGCGACGAGAAGTCCGCCGATGGCGCGGCGCCTGCGAATCCGGATGCGGTGCAAGCGGTGCGGCTCGAAGGCGGCGGCATTCGTTTCACCAATGAGCTTCCAAACAGCGAAGCTCCGAAGGCCGAGCCTCCCCAATAGACCTCTCGCGGCGGATTCCCGACGGGTCCGTCGAATCCTCCTGGCGGAAAACTGGCGCTTTGCCGGATGTGAACTACTGTTTTGATGGAGACACGGGTTCTGATTGAGACGCCATAGGGATCGACCATGGCCATCGAAAGAGTGTCGGATTACCGCGCGATACTGCCGCCGAATCGTAGCCGGCGTGAGCGCGACGAGCGAAAGCAGCAGAAGCGCCGACCAGACCCTACGTCGCCGCCGAAGGAGCACCGGATCGATGAACGCGCTTGATCTCCTCGTAACCGCCGGGCTGCTGTTCGCATGGGCGCTGGTACTGATGCCGATCCTCGGCTTCATGCGACTGCGCCGATTGGAGCGCCGTCTCGAGCAATTGCAGGATCTTACCTATACGTTCACGGACGCCTCTTCGCGCCTGTCGCACGCGCTGGAGCAATCGATAACGGAACCGCAGAGTGGTCTGGTGCGCTCCGAATCGTCGCGACGCACGCTGGTTCACAGCGCGCGCAACCAACTCGACCAAGGTGCGTCGCAAGACGGACTGACAGTCAAACTCGGATTGCGCCGCGACGAGCTGAGCCTGATGGGCATCGGCCGCCGGGCCGGCACTGCATCTGCCTCAGAGCCCGAGATTGCCGCGGCGGGCTAACACCAGCGCCTGATTGATCAACTCTGCGCTCGGCTTCCAGTAGTGCGCGTGCTTCAGGTATCGACCGACGAACGCACTACGCGCATCCAATAGCGCCGGATGTTTCGGCAGTGGCCGCAACTGCAGATCGAATCGCATCAGGTAGCCGTTCTCATCGAGCGCGAGCGTAATCGGGTCGATTTCCTCGCAAACGCCATCGCGCAAGGTCAGCAACAGCAGATCGATTTTCCGGTCGCCGGGCAGCAGCGGGGTACCACCACGGCAGAACTGCTCCCATGTTTGCGGCGCGATGACGCGGACGTCGCTGCCGATGCGCTGCAGAGCGATGGTCTGGACTGCGGTCATGGGCGTGGCCGGCGCGGAGAGTGGGGCAAAGATAGCTGGATGTTTATCCAGTATCAAGATCAAACTGGGGGTCGACCGGTGTTGCGCAAAGCATCTGCGCACGGACTCGGTCATCTGATCGATCCGTACCGCGATGATGAAGCGCCAGCGCATTTACCCAAACCCGAAGCGTCCCTTAGGGAACTTGGCGTTCGGCGCTGGCAACACGATCTATGGATCAACGTCATCGAGGCGGCGATCGACGGACATCCCGACCAGGTCGCGTTGGATTGGCATCCATCGTTCACGTCTCCGGCTGCATCGCGATACAGCGCATCGAGTCCCGAGCTGCTGTGGCTTCGCAAATGGAACGCGGACCAACCATATGCCGAGCAGATTCGGCCGTTTGGATTCCTGCTCGTTTACACCGCGAAGACCGGCGTCTTTGCACCGGCGTTCGACGATGACGACGAAGATTGGGATGACGATACTTCGGACCCGGACGGCCACCAAAGGACGACCAATCAAGACCGATCGCACCGTACGACAA
>CAZLDA010000761.1:0-2058 GCA_964557875.1 uncultured Pseudomonadales bacterium
AGGTCCGGACGGGCCTTGCGATCCACGAAAACTCCCGATGCTTCGAGCCGGTCTCCGGCGGTGGAGAGCGAGGCGTGCACCTCAGCATCGACCGGGCAAAACGAATCGTCGAGCCACGCTGCTACGCGCATCGTGTGAACGTCGTCCGGCGGCGGCGCGAGATCGGCGATCAACGGCCGATCTTTGCGCAACAGAATCTTCAGCAGCATTTCCAGATCGTCGGCGGAACGCGCCAGCGGGCCGAGCACATTGATGTCCGCCTCGGTGGTGCCGCCGGCGAGATGATCGAGGTAGCCGGTGCTTGGAACGATGCCCCAGCTGGGCTTGTGGCCGAAGATACCGTTGAACGCCGCGGGGATTCGAATCGAGCCGCCGATGTCGGTGCCGATTTCGAACGACGTCAGACCTGCTGCCACCGCCGCGCCGGCGCCGCCCGACGAGCCGCCCGGGACGCGCTCGGCATTCCACGGATTCACCGTAGTGCCGAACATCTCGTTGAACGTCTGCACGTCGCCCGACCAGCGCGGCAGATTGGTCTTGCCGATGACGATGGCGCCGGCTGCCTTTACCGCGCGCACCACCGGTGCGTCGCGCGTCGGAACGTTGTTGTGCAGTTCGATGGCTCCACCGGTCGAGCGAATGCCTTGGGTTTCGAGCGCATCCTTGATCGTGATCGGCACGCCGTGCAGCGGTCCTACAGCGTCGCCGCGCGCCAGGGCCGAGTCTGCGAGGTCGGCGGCCGCGCGCGCGTTGGTGAAGTCCGTAGTGATGATCGCGTTCAACGTGGGGTTGATGCGTTCGATCCGCATGATGGTGTGCTCCAGCAGGCCGCGGCAGCTGATTTCACGTCGCCGGATGGCGTCGGCCTGGCGTGTGGTGGACCAAAGCGCGATGTCGTTGCTCATGGAACTGGCTCACGAAGCGAGGCGGCCAGATTAACCGCGCAGCACGGGCGAGACGATCGTCTCAAACGGGGTTGCCGCGATGCGCTCTTTGAGAGCGACGCCTCATCCTGGTGCGTTGGCGGTGTGACAGCAGGTCGGCCGCGGCTATGGTGTGCCCGTTCAACCGTTTGGAGACCAGGATGGATCGGAAAGCCAAGAGATGGACGGGTCGCGCGGGCCTTGTGGCGGCGATGCTGCTTGCGGGTTCGGCGGCAGCCAGCGAAGGACCTCGCTACACGTACGGCGAACTCGGCTACTCGCAAGTCGACTTCGATAACTTCAACGAAGACGCGGACGTGTTCGGTGCCAACGGATCGCTCGCGGTTTCGGACAAACTGTTTCTGATCGCGTCGTATTCCGACGGCAACATCGATGCGTCAGGCTTCGACATCGATCTGAAGCAGGCCTCAGCGGGTCTGGGCATGCATTTGCCGCTCAACAGCAAGGTCGACTTCACCGCTGACCTTTCGTACGTGTGGGCCGAGGTCGATGCCGACGGCTTCAACTCGCAAGACGACGACGGTTACTCGCTGCGCGCAGGCATTCGCGCGATGCTGACCCCAGAGTTCGAATTGAATGGCGGCGGCAGCTACACGGACGTTTCGGACGACGATACGGCGCTGTACGTCGGCGGCGTCTACAACTTCACCAACATGTTCGCGGTGTCGGGCAACGTCTCGGTCGGCGACAACGCGACCGCGTACGGCATCGGCGCGCGACTGTACTTCGACGTTAGATAGCTCTTCGCTTTGACGGCGCGTTGCGGCAGCATTACCGCAACGTTGCCGTCGCCTTTATCAGCGGCGCGTATTCCGCGTCGTGTCGCCCGTCGTGATTCTGGCCCCGGCTTCGTCAACGAGGGTAAGCAGTCGCTTTCCGCCAACCCGCGGTGCATATTTGCGCGGGATGCACCGAGGGCGAGCGGAACATGAAAATCAAAGCGCTGGGCCATGTCGTATTGTGTGTGACGGATCGCGAGCGGTCCGCACGTTTCTACAACGTCGCGTTCAACATCTGCTCTTCGATGGACGAACTGCGCATACTCCGATAGGTATTGCGCATACTCCGATAGGTATATAGGTACAGCTCGTGACTGAATTTCCGGTGCACGGTT
>CAZLDA010000762.1:0-2056 GCA_964557875.1 uncultured Pseudomonadales bacterium
AGACGTGCGCCACGTCAGCATCGAAGACCGCGAACGGCAGGTGCAGGACCGCGCGGCGCAGAACGCTCCGCAACGCAACGACTGATCCCGCTGCACTTCGCGGCACCATTACCTCCGACGTCATGGAATTCGATCCTGCGCTGCCATAAGGTCGGCGCATGGCCACATCCGCTTCGCGAGCAATACCCACCATCGGCAGTCACCTGCGCGACTGGCGACAACGCCGGCGTTTGAGCCAACTCGATCTCGCGTGTGAAGCGAACATCTCGCCGCGACATCTGAGTTTCGTAGAAACCGGCCGCTCGACACCGAGCCGCGAGATGATTCTGCATCTCGCCGAACAGCTGCAGATTCCGATGCGCGAGCGCAACGTTCTGCTCGTGGCTGCCGGCTACGCGCCGGTGTTCGTCGAACGCTCGATCGACGACCCGGCACTCTCTGCCATGCGCGGCGCCATCGATCTCGTACTGGAGGGCCACAAGCCCTACCCCGCTTTTGCAATCGATCGTCATTGGCAGATCGTCTCTTCGAACAGCGCGTTGCCGCAGTTGTACGAAGGCGTTGCACCGCATCTCATGGCGCGGCCCGTCAACGTGATGCGCCTCAGTCTGCATCCCGACGGTCTTGCGCCGCGCATCGTGAATCTGCCCGAGTGGCGCGCGCATCTGCTCGACCGATTGCGTCAACAGATCGACTTGACCGCGGATCCGGGTCTTGTCGCACTGATGGAAGAGCTCGCTTCATATCCCGGCGCCTCGAGGCTCGACAAGACGGCAGCGCACAACTACTCCGGCGTCGTCGTGCCGTTTCGCATCGCGACGTCGGGTGGCGAACTGTCGTTCTTCAGCACCACGATGATCTTCGGCACGCCGGTGGATATCACGTTAGCGGAACTCGCCGTCGAGACGTTCTTCCCTGCTGACTCCGTCACCATCGAACGCGTGCAGCGTCTCGTCCTCGCTCAATAAAGCCCCGCTCAACAAACTCGTTTCTCTTACGTCTCACGTAATCGACTGGCTGTCGGCGGGTCCGCACGATGTACTCGCATATTCAACCCCGAGGCGCCAAATGCATACCATCAAGACCAATGACGGAACCGAGCTGTACGTAAAGGAATGGGGCAACGGCGCACCCGTCGTCTTCGTGCACAGCTGGTCGATGACCGGCGACATGTGGCAATACCAGACAGCCGAATTCGCGGCCCGCGGTCTACGTTGCATCACGTACGATCGTCGCGGTCACGGCCGCAGCGATCAACCGAGCGTCGGCTACGACACCGATACACTCGCCGACGATCTCGCAATGGTGCTCGACTCTCTCGACGTATCGAACGCGACGTTGATCGGCCACTCGATGGGCGGCGGCGAAATCGTTCGCTATCTCTCACGACACGGCGCGAAGCGAATTGCACGCATCGTACTTCTGGCACCCACGACGCCGTTTCTCAAACAGACACCGGATAACCCCGAGGGTATTCCCGAGCAGGCATTCGAAGCGGTTCGTGCAGAGTGGGTTGCCGACTTTCCGAAGTGGATTGCCGATAACACCGCGCCGTTCTTCACGAAGGACACTTCTCTACCGACGCAGGCCTGGCTCACGTCCATGATGAATCGCACGTCGTTGCCCGTTGCAATCGCCTGCAACCGCTCGATGGTCGAGACGGATTTCCGCGCCGATCTGCGCGACGTGACCGTACCGACACTGCTGATTCACGGCGACGCGGACGCGTCCGCGCCCCTGCCGCTCACCGGAGCAAGGACGGCGAAGTTGCTGCCGAACTGCATCTTCAAAGTCTACGAGGGCGCACCCCATGGTCTGTTCATAACGCACAAACAGCGATTGAACGCCGACGTTCTACAGTTCATCGGAGTGTGACCGTGACAGACGACGACCTCGTGTTCTACGTGCAGCTCAAGGTGAAGCCGGACCGGATTGCCGAGTGGCGCCGCGCGTTCGACGACATCGTCGAACGCATGTCGAAGGTAGAGGCGTTCGTGTCATGCTATCTGCACCGCGACGCGCACGACGATTGTCTTTTCACGCTGTACGAGCGTTG
>CAZLDA010000763.1:0-2052 GCA_964557875.1 uncultured Pseudomonadales bacterium
GTTCACCTTCAACTTCAACCGTTCCAGTCAGACGACGCACATTGGTTTGGGCGATGTTCGATCGTGGCTCTGCGCGATTCCACGCAAGGAATCGCTGGCTAGTAGATGCCCGCTTCGAGACCCGCTGCCAGCGTCATGCCCAGCTCTCTGCAGCGCCCGAGCACCTCCAGCGTAACGTCACCGCGCGCGATGATCGGTTCTTGCACTTCCTGCAGCGGATATCCGTTGGCGATTCTGCGGATGGCACGTACCGCGCCCGTGCCGTCGTTTCCAGCGCTGATGAACATTGCATATGGCAGCGACTGAATGCGGCCTTCCACCGGATAGAACGTGCGGTCGAAGAAGTCTTTCATCGCGCCGGACATGTAGCCGAAGTTCTCCGGCGTTCCTATCAACAGACCGTGCGCCCAAAGAAGGTCGTCGGGGCCGGCGGTGGATGCGCGCAACATGCGCAGTTCGATTCCTTCCAGCAGAGGATCGCCGGCACCTTCGCGCACCGCATTCGCCATCGATTCGGTGCGGCCGGACTGGCTGTGATAGACGATCAGGAGGTTGCGCTGCATCGCGCCGAGTATACTGGCGCCCCGTTCGGGTAAGCGATTCACAGGGCATGAGCACCACCGTCACAGCGGACGACGTTAGAAGGGCCCAACTCCGGATCGCTGCCGAGATCGAGCGCACGCCGCTGGAGCATTCGAAGACACTATCGGCGCTCACCGGTTCGCAGATCTACCTCAAATTCGAGAATCAGCAGTTCACGGCGTCGTTCAAAGAGCGTGGTGCGTTGAACCGTCTGCTCGACCTGACGCCCGACGAGCGTCGTCGGGGTGTCATTGCGATGTCCGCCGGCAATCACGCTCAGGCCGTGGCGTATCACGGGCGCCGGCTTGGAATTCCCACGTGCATCGTCATGCCACGCACGACGCCTAATGCAAAGGTGGAACAGACGCGCGTGTTCGAAGCAGAGGTGATTCTGTACGGCGCGCAGTTCGACGAAGCGCGTGCGTTCGCGCTCGAAGAGGGCAAGCGCAGGCAGCTCACGCTGGTGCATCCGTTCGACGATGCTGCGGTGATTGCGGGGCAGGGCACGCTGGGGATGGAGATGCTCGAGCAGGCACCGGACCTCGACGTGCTGGTGGTACCCATCGGGGGTGGCGGCTTGATCTCCGGTGTGGCGATTGGAGCGAAGTCGATCAATACGAACGTCGAGATCGTCGGCGTGCAGATGGAACGCTACCCGGCGGCGCACAACGCGTTTCATCGAATGAGTGCGGAGGTTCCAGGCGGTGGCACTGTGGCGGAAGGTATCGCCGTCAAATCGCCCGGCTCACTCACGATGGAACTGATCAACCGGTACGTGAACGACGTCGTGCTGGTCAACGAAGCGTTCGTCGAACGGGCGATCTTCAATCTTCTCGAAATCGAGAAGACGGTGGTCGAAGGCGCCGGCGCGGCTGCGCTCGGCGCGGTGCTTCGGTATCCGCAGCGTTTTCGCAACCGTCGCGTCGGGCTCGTTCTCTCCGGCGGCAACATCGACATGATGATTCTGTCGTCGTTGTTGCAGCGAGGCCTGGTACGCAGCCATCGGTTGGTGCGACTGCGGGTGGAGATCGAAGACGTACCCGGCGCGCTCGGCCGGTTGACGCAACTGCTCGGCGAACTCGACAGCAACATCATCGACATCGCGCATCAGCGCACCTTCGGCGGGTCGTCAGTGCGGGCCGCGGTGGTCGATCTCACGCTGCAGATGCGCGGCGAGGAGCAGGAAGATCAGGTTGTGAAGGCGCTGAAAGATCGTGGGCTGGACGCGCGGGTGGACGAAGGAGGCGACGGCAATGACTGAAACAACGCTGCAGCGCGACCTGGACGCATCGGCAATCGCACCCGATACGCGCGGCATGAATTTCTATCGTGCCGATGCATCGTTGCAGGATCTGCTTGCCATCTATCTGGCGGACGACCTGCGCGCACATCTCGAACCGCACCTCGACCGGCTTGGTGAGCTCGCTGCCGGCGAACTCGACGAGTGTGCGGCGCTCGCGGACAAGCATC
>CAZLDA010000764.1:0-2038 GCA_964557875.1 uncultured Pseudomonadales bacterium
CTCTGACAGCCGGCAGATCCAGCGCTTCGACCAGCGCGTTGCGGCGCCCGGTCGGGATACCGACGACGCGGTGACTGCGTCCCACCACACGCCGGGTCAACTCCTGCGGCGTGCCGTCGAACTCGATTCGGCCGTCGTTCAACATCAATACGGCGTCGCACCGTTCCGCCTCGTCGAGGTACGCGGTGGACCAGACAACCGCCATGCCGTCGTTCTTCAGGCTTTGCACCATCGCCCACAGATCGCGGCGGCTGATCGGATCTACGCCGACGCTCGGCTCGTCCAGCAACAGCACATCTGGCTTACCGATCAGCGCGCATGCAAGCCCGAGCTTCTGCTTCATACCCCCGGATAGTTTGCCAGTGCGACGCGAGGTGAACGGTGCGAGGCGGGTAAAGTGCAACAGCTGCGCGAAGGTCGCGTCGACTGCATCGCCTTTGATGCCGCGAAGGCGCGCATACAACTGCAGGTTCTCCATTACCGAGAGTTCCTCATACAGGCCGAATCGCTGCGGCATGTAACCGGTGCTCGAATGAACCGTCGTGGCGAACGTCACGACGTCTTTTCCCAGCAAGCGTATTTCCCCGCTGGTCGGTTTCAGCAACGCGGCCATCAGCCGAATGAGAGTGGTCTTGCCTGCCCCGTCGGGCCCAACGAGTCCGGTAAGGCGCCCCGCTTCGATGTTCGTCGAAATACCCTTGAGCGCCTCGATCTCGTCGAAATTCTTGACGACGGCGCGTATTTCGATTGCCGCAGCCACCGTCAGGAAGCCGGCGAGCGGATCGGCACTTGCAACGTTACCGGCATACCCTGGCGTAAACCGTCGTCGGCATCGGCAACGACCACGCGCAGGCGATATACGAGATCGGTGCGCAGGTCGGTCGTCTCGACGGATTTCGGTGTGAACTCCGCGCGCGGAGAGATGTAGCCGACCTTTCCCCTATATCGCTTGTCGGAGGAATCGGTCGCCACCTCGACGGTCGTGCCCGGCGCGAACTTGCCCAGATCCGGCTCGCCGACATAGGCGCGCACGTACACCGGATCGCGCAGAGACAAGCTGTAGACCGCTGCACCCATCGGCACGATGCTGCCCGCCTCGCGAATGCGCGACAGCACTACACCGTCGCTCGGCGCGAACAGTTCGGTGTCCGCGAGTTGTGTTTCCGCCTGACTGCGCTGCGCAACCGCGGCGGCGAATTCCGCGCGGCTCGCATTCACTTCTTCGCTTCGAAAGCCTTCGCTTGCGAGTGCAAGGGCTTCACGTTGCGCGGCTAGTGCGGCAGCGGTTTGATCGCGCCGTGCCTGGGCCGCGTCGCGCGCCGTTTCACTGGTGCTGCCCGTCTTGATCATGTCGAGCTGGCGGTCGAGTTCGCGTTGCGCGTTGCGATAAGCGGCCTCCGCTTCTTCAACGCGCGCTTGCGCCTGTTGCACTTCCTGCGGACGCGAACCCTTTTCGAATTTCGCCATGTTGGCCTGCGCGAGTTGAACGCGCGCTTCGGCAAGCGCTACGGCTTGCCGATACGGTTCGGAGTCGAGTGTGGCGAGGCGCTGCCCCTTGGTAACGACGTCTCCTTCGTCGACGAGCACCTCGATGATTCTGCCCGGCACGCGAAACCCGAGTTCCACCTCGCGAATGTCGACGTTGCCGTACAGGGTGAGCGCCGTCTGCGCGCTGTGCGCTTCGGCGTTGTACCAGTACCATCCGGCGCCGGCGACTGCGGCCACTACGACCACGCCGGCCGCGACTTTTCCTTTCGCACTCATCAACTACGCCCCCCCATGAGCATCGCAGTGACATTCCGGCGAATGACCGACTGGATCGTCATGATCTCTGCGGCGCCGATGTCTTGCCAATCCAATTGCCTAAGCACGGTCGCGCGCGCCGATCGAAACACCAGCGCCTGACCGATCACGGTTTGCGTCATCACGCGCGTCTCTACGTCGTTTGGATCCGTCGCGCGCGCTTGCGCTATCAGTCTCGAGATCAGAGACAGCATGCCGCCGATCATGCCGCCGTAGAGGCGATCGAATGCCTCGG
>CAZLDA010000765.1:0-2035 GCA_964557875.1 uncultured Pseudomonadales bacterium
GGCGGCCACAACTACCCGTATCTGATTCGCTCGACACCGCGCAAACCGTTGCGGGTGTTTCTGCAGAGCGGCGCCAACGACGCCGAAACGCTGTTCGGCAACTGGCCGCTCGCAAACAAGACGATGGACGACGCGTTGCGATACGCGGGCTACGAGCATCGCTTCGAATTCGGCAGCGGCGGCCACAGCCTTCGACACGGCGGCGCACTGTTTGCGGATTCGCTACGTTGGCTCTGGCGAACGGGGGAGACGCGATGACTGCGCGATTCGACACTGAGCACATCGACACGTGGCGTCGTGACGGTGTGGCGCGCGTCGAGCGGTTCTTCAACGCCGACGAGGTGGCTGCGGTGCGCGCCGACTTCGAACGCGTGTTCGGCAGGAGCGAAGGCGCCGATGCACCGTTGGTAAAGAAACGCGAAGGCGAACTCGGCCGTTTCAACGAGGCGCAGTTCACCACGTTCGATGCGGTCCCGTTCGACTGCTCACCGGCGCTGAACCTGATCGGCGTGCATCCCGCGCTGATCGATTTCGCGCGTGCCGCGATGCGCAGCGATGACGTGTACCTTTATCAATGTCAGGCATGGGCGAAGTTCACCGGCGACGCCGACTACGACCAGCCGTTCCATTGCGACTACGTCAATCACACGCTCACCGCACCGTCCGACGACGAGTGTCTGAACTGTGTGACCATCCTGTGTTACTTCAGCGACGTAACCGAAGCGCACGGACCGATGCATTACGTTACGCGCACCGACAGCGCGAGCATCGCCGGCCCCGAAGCAACGCTGCACTCGGATGCCTCACTACAACGGAGCCTCGTGCGGCACGAACGGTCGAGCGCAGCGCCGGCGGGCAGCATTTTTCCGTACAGCATCGACGTGTATCACCGCGGCACCAACATGACCGCACCGCGCGGGCATCGCTACGCCGTGATGGCCTGCTACAAGCGCGCGAGCAACGACGCGATCGGCTATCACGCGTGGCCGTTCCACCACATGAAGCCGTGGCACAACATCTTCGACCACGCGACACCGGAACAACTGGCATGTTTCGGCGTGCAGCCGCCGGGACATCCGTTCTGGAATGAAACAACGCTGACGCGCGCGCAGGCGCGCTATCCCAATTGGGACCTCACGCCTTATCGGAGTCGGTTGGGGAGGACATCATGACCCGCGAACTTCGACTCAACGCGTTCGCAATGAACTGCGTCGGGCATCAGTCTCAAGGGCTCTGGCGACACCCGCGCGACAGGTCGCCGAACTATAAGCACACCGACCACTGGGTCGATCTCGCGTGCCTGCTCGAGCGAGGCAAGTTCGACGGCCTCTTCCTGGCCGACGTGGTGGGGGTCTACGACGTGTATGGCGGCAGCCCAGACACGGCAATTCGGGAAGCGGTCCAGGTGCCGACGAATGACCCGCTCCTCGTGATCCCGCCGATGGCCCAGGCCACCCAGCACCTGGCCTTCGCTGCCACCGTCAACCTTTCGCATGAGGCACCGCTTCAGTTTGCGCGGCGGATGTCCACGCTCGATCACATGACCGATGGCCGGATCGGCTGGAACATCGTGACGGGTTATCTCGACAGCGGCGCCAAGGGCGCGGGCGCGAGCAAGCAGGTTGCCCACGACATCCGCTATGACATCGCGGAAGAGTTCATGGACGTCCAGTACGGCTTTTGGGAGGGCAGTTGGGAGGAGGACGCGTTGTGTTGCGACCGCGTGGCGGGTGTCTTCGCCGATCCGAGCAAAGTCCATCGTGTGGTTCATGAGGGCGAGTACTTTCGGGTCAACGGCGTCCACTTGTGTGAGCCCTCGCCGCAGCGCACGCCCGTGCTCTACCAGGCTGGTTCCTCATCGAAGGGCACGGCGTTCGCGGCCCGGCATGCGGAATGCGTTTTCGTGGGCGGAAACTCGCGGACTCAGATGGCGGCAGACGTCGCTAAGCTTCGCGCCCTGGCGGTGGAAGGCGGCCGAGCACCCTCCGACATCCTCGTTTTCGCCCTGGCGACCGTGATCACGGCAGCCACCGAT
>CAZLDA010000766.1:0-2034 GCA_964557875.1 uncultured Pseudomonadales bacterium
AACAGTGGTCTTCAGGAAGTTGCGCATAAGCTCACACCTCGCTCTATTGCAAAAAGCCGCCCGTTGCCGGGCCGATCACACGGTAGCGCCCACAATAGGGCAAAGGCTCCGCGACGGTACTTGGCGTGCAAAGCGTTCTGCCCGCCGCATCTGGTACCGCGCATACCTTTCCGCCCTGGATCGCGAATGCGTACTGCCCGGGTGGGCAGTCGCGATAGAACAGTTTGAATCCAACGGCACCGCCGGTCGGGAAATTCTCTCGCACAAAGTATCCTAGCTTGGGCGCGAAGAGGATTTCACCGTAGGGCGCGAGCGCGCCGGGGCGTGGTGAGGGCGCCGACATCTGGAATGTCACGTCTCTTCCACTGAAGGCGAATGCTATCTGACCAAGAGTTTTCGATTTCACCGGGATCGCGAAAGCGAATTTGCCCGGCGTTAGCTTGTATGTCCATTGCTCATCAAAACTTGTGGAATCTCTCACGCACGCCGGTACCGCGGCCGTCACGCCAACGGTCAATGCAATCTTGCCCTGACCATCGCACGCTGCTCGCACATGCACGGCGCGCCCGCAGCGGCCTCTTGTACCGTGGAACGCGTCGGCGATCACCAGTGTGGGTTGTGCACTGGATACGACCGTAACCGGCGGTAAAGTCGTCAGCCCAGGTATCGTGCTCGCGTCCAACAACGGGCCGGAAGGATTTGAGACATCGACAACCTTGTCTTTCAAATCCACCAGTTTCGTCAGCTTTGTCAGCTCTTGACTCACATCGAAGGGTCGCGTGGGCGATACCGACGATGACGAGAAGTGATCGGCAAGGAAGTAGGTACCAGTGACGTTCGCTTGATAACGATCTGTTTGTGTCTCCAGCAAAAACCCGAACGAACCGACGTTGCGATACTCGCCGAACCCAGCAGTGATTCGGCAATCGCGCTGGATAAACTCGCGCGAACTAACTTCCACGGCAGCACGGGCAACCCTCTCTGTGGTGCCGTCCGCGCCAGTCACGTCGTCATACACTGGAGCGATGCCCCTGCGGTAATCCACGACAGCCTCGCTGTAACCTAGCTGCTCCATCAAGTCTTGAGCGTTCGTTACGCCCGCGGCACACGACGGGCTATGCAAGCGATTCAACAAGCACTTCAAACCGAAATCTGGATCGATTTCTTCTTCACCGGCGACGGGTTCATCAAAGGCGCCGCCCACCTCAACGATCGTCCAATCGCTGATCGGCGTGCCGCTAGAATTCAGACGACGCCACTTCAGTGTGCCCGGATCGGTGTAGTTCAGCTCGGGAGGCAGCCCCGCTTCCAGACTCTGCGGTGTGTAAACGATTTGCAGTCCGGATTGGACTGCCCCAACTAGTCGAGGGTCCCCGAACATCGGGCGCTCGCCCGCATATTTCACCATCGACCAAATGAGCTGCCGCGGATCTGCAACACCCTTTACTTGGACTGTCTGACTATAGTTAAACACTCCGACCGAGAGGCCGTTTGCCTGCAGATAGGCTTCCATGGAGTTGGACAGTAGAGGTACCGACACCTGAAAATACGTCTTGGCCGACGCCATAAGTTGCGCGTTCGTCAATGCCGGTCCAAAGGCGCGTACTGGTAACTGAATGACCGCTGCGGCGTTTGGGGCAGGGCGTCCATCGACGTTCATGTCCATGGCGCTCCGTGTTGGCAACGCGCGCCCCTCCCGAGCGGCAACATTGCTCACCAACCCATCTCCTACGGTTTGGCTTACCACGAGAATTTTGGTTTCCGGCGGTGGCGCCGTGCTTGCTCCAACGCTTAGCAACATGAGGATCGCCATTGCAAGTAGTCTGCGCATGCTTTGTCCCTCGTTACTTCGAGTCACTCGCGCCCACGTAGGGCTGCGGCCCCATGGTTGCGGGCACACGCGGCAGATTGAGTGCGCGCATGTCTTCCTCGGGAACCACCAGTTCCGGGGCCGGCAGAGTGGGCCGTGCCGCGGCCGCGCTCGACTCTTTTTCCTTCCGCGGGGAGTGCACAACTACGCTCTGCTCCACACGC
>CAZLDA010000767.1:0-890 GCA_964557875.1 uncultured Pseudomonadales bacterium
TTCGGTCTGAACAGCTTCAATCCGCTGTTGTTCCTCGATCCCGATGGTCCGGACGGCGATCCGTTGACGCTGGCCGACAATCCAGATGCGGCGGCGCTGGCGGCGAACACGCTTGCCAACACGACGCGGGCGGATGCGCCGAGCTTCAACTTCTCGATCGGCGGCCCTGCGGGCTTCCGTCCCTTCAATGCGGCGCTCGATCAGTTCAACTTCGGTCCGTACAACTTCTTCCAGCGTCCGGACGAGCGGTATGCGCTCGGTTCGTTCATGCACTATCAGATCGATGAGCAGATCGAGGCGTATGCCGAAGTCATGTTCACCGACTACCGCACGTTCTCGCAGATCGCACCCAGCGGTAACTTCTTCTCGACGGGCACGGTCAACTGCGCGAACCCGCTCCTGTCGGCCACGCAGCGGCTGCTCGTCTGCGGCGACGGCACGAACGGCTACAGGCTGAACGCGGCCGGCGTTGCCGTGCTCGACCTTGGCGCCGACAACGCGGTCGGCGGTGTGAACACGTCCGGCGCGGAGGCATTCTTCGGAAACGATCCGGACACGACGCTGAACGAGGCGTTGGACGACGTCATCAACACCGACGCGACTTCGCCTTGTACTCCGGCGGACCTCGCGGCGGGCACCTGCGTCGTTCCGCTTTACATCGGCCGCCGCAACCAAGAAGGCGGCGGACGTCAAGACGACCTGAACTATCAGTCGTATCGCATGGCCGGCGGCTTCCGCGGCGAGTTGCTCACGGGTCTCGACTACGACCTGGCGATGATCTACTCGAAGGTCAACCTGTCCCGTACGTACAAGAACGACTTCTCGATCACGCGTTTGAACCGCGCGATCGACGTCGTCGATGCCGATCCGGGACCGCTCGTCGATCCGCA
>CAZLDA010000767.1:900-2029 GCA_964557875.1 uncultured Pseudomonadales bacterium
GGACCCGGCTTGCGTACCGTACAACGTGTTCGCACTCGGCGGCGTGACGCAGGCGGCCCTCGACTACCTGCAGGTCCCGCTGCTGCAACGCTCGGCGAACACGCAGTGGGTGTCGACGCTGTCAGTGAACGCGGACCTCGGGACTTGGGGCGTGAAGAGCCCGTACGCCGAAACGCCGGTTCAGGCGGTTCTCGGCGCCGAGTTCCGCCGCGACGAACTGACGTCGACGACGGACGAGAACTTCTCGACCGGTAACGCGTCCGGTCAGGGCGGTCCGACGATCGGCCTGTCGGGTTCGGTCGACGTGACCGAGTACTTCGGCGAGTTGCAGATCCCGCTGCTCGAAGGGCAACCGTTCGCGCATCAGGTCGGCATCGACCTCGCGTATCGTTACTCGGACTACGACACGGGCGTGACGACGGACTCGTGGAAGATCGGCGTCGATTGGGCACCGGTCGAGGACATCCGCTTCCGCGCCAGCAAGCAGCGTGCGGTCCGCGCGGCGAACATCATCGAGTTGTTCACCGCCCAGGGCTTCAATCTGTTCGACCAGGACGACGATCCTTGCGATCTGAACGATCCGGCGGGTAACGGCATCGGCATCACCGGTATCTGCCAAGGCACGAATCCGTGGCAAGTGACGCCGGGTCAAGCAGCTGCGGGCGGCTTGAACAGCCCGGCGGGTCAGTACAACTTCCTCCAAGGCGGCAACCCCGCTCTGGATCCGGAAGTCGCCGACACCAAGACGTTGGGCTTCGTCTTCACGCCGACGTTCCTCGACAACTTCGTGATGTCGGTGGACTGGTTCAACATCTTCATCGAAGACACGATCGCCACCACGGGCGCCGTCAACACGGTCACCTCGTGCTACATCCGCGGCGATCTGGGATCTTGCGCTCGCATCACGCGTAACCCGGGCACGGGCCAGCTGTGGGTCGGCGCGGGCAACGTCGAAGACTTGAACACGAACATCGGTAGCCTCGAGACGACGGGTATCGACGTCAACGCCGGCTACAAGTTCGACCTCGACATGGTCGGGCTCGACAGTTCGGGTGCGATGCGGCTGGAACTGATCGGCACGTTCCTGGACGAGCTGGACTGGGCGCGCATCGCGGCCGAGGGCGTCGGC
>CAZLDA010000768.1:0-2028 GCA_964557875.1 uncultured Pseudomonadales bacterium
TTGAGCTTCGCCCCGCCGACCTCGATGCCACTGTTGAAGCCGCGGATGACGCCCGGACCTTTGACGGTGATGCCGCTCCGGTCGGTGACGGTCTCGATGGCGTTCTCCTGCCCTTCGTCACCGTCGAGCGTGTGGCCGTTCAGGTCGAGCAGACCGTCGGTGTCGGCCGGATCGAGCCGCTCCACGTCGCTCTGAATGAACACCGTGTTGCCCTGGTGCAACGCCGACAACGCAATCCAGTGACCGGCGCCGTGCATGTAGGGCGCAGCCGGGAACATCTTCATGCTGACGGTCTTCGCGCGTTCGACGTATTCGTCGAGCGATTCGAGGATCTTTCCGTCGGCCCCACGACCGCCGAGCGCCGCGACCAGAATGTCGGCCTGACGCCACAACACACCTTTTGGCATGCCGGTAGTGCCGCCGGTGTAGAGGATGTAGAGATCGTCGGGCGACGGTTGCGTCTTCGGAAGGTCCGGCGAGCTCTGCGCGAGCGCGGTTTCATAGTCGACCGCGCCAGGAAGCAAGGAATTGCCGGACTCGTCGGCGACCTGAATGAACACTTCCAACGACGGAACTTTGGCGCGGACGGCGGCCACGCGCGGCGCAAAACTCGCATGGTAGATGATTGCGCGCGCGCGCGCGTTGTTCAGCAGATAGACCAGTTCCTCTTCGACGTAGCGGTAGTTGACGTTGAACGGCGCTACTCGCGCCTTGTACCCGCCGAGCATGCCTTCGAGGTATTCGTTGCCGTTGAAGAGATACAGCGCGAGCTGATCCTGCCCCGACTCCCACCGCTGCAGTTCAGCGCGCGGCCTTCGCACGCCTAGGCCGCGCGACAGCAGATAGTTGGCGAGCCGTCGCGTGCGCTCGTTCAGCTGGCCGAACGTAATGCGACGATCGCGAAACACGATTGCTTCCTGATCGGGAAATGCCGCCGCAATGGCTTCGCTGACTGCGCCCAGATTGAACATGATCCCTGCCGTGATCGAAGTGAGGGGCCATGCTGCCCTGCGCTTCCACGCATGTAAACCGAAGTGTCCGCGGCGCGTGACCCTGCGCGGCTGGCTTCGCCCCGGGGCCATCGCTAGGCTTGCGCGCGTCGCTCAAAGCAGAGACTTCCATGGAACTGATCCTCGTCCGCCACGCCCTGCCGGAACGGCAACAGGTCGCGTCCGGCACCGCAGACCCCGCGCTGTCCGCGACCGGACTCGAACAGGCGGCGAAAGTTGCGCAGTGGCTCGCCGCCGAGAAAATCGACACCGTGTTCTCGAGCCCGATGCGGCGTGCAAAGGAAACCGCACAAGCCTACGTCGCCCTCAGTGGACACTCGATCCAGTTCCACGAAGGCATCATGGAGTTCGACCGTCACACGTCGAGCTACATTCCGATGGAGGAACTGAAACGCACCGACTACGCCGCATGGAAAGCCTTCGTCGACGGCCGCTACAACGAGGAAGTCGACATCCTCGCCTTCCAGGACACGGTGGTGCGCGCACTCGAATCGATCATTGCCCGCCATCAGGGCCAACGCGTCGCCGTCTTCTGCCACGGCGGCGTGATCAACGTGTGGGCAGCCCACGTGCTGCGTATGGTGCCGCGCCTCTTCTTCGAACCGAACTACACGAGCATTCACCGATTTCTCTGCGCGAGATCGGGCGAACGGAACGTCGTAAGCCTTAATGAGGTGGCTCATTTGAGGTGAATCTCTGTCAGTTGAGCGGGTGGGCGACGGCTGATCGGCGTTCCGGGGCCGCTCTAGCCATCCTGTCTGTTGTGAATAGAAGGGGCGCTTAAGGCGCGGCCATCCATGGCCGCGACATGCCCCTCCACGCCGATCAGCCGTCACCTTCATGCATCGAGGTCACGCCGTCGTTCTTGGGAGAGGGATGAACGCGCGCTGCGCGCGCGTTCCGCACCAACGCGCTTTAGCGCGTTGGTGAAACCCTACCCCATGCAAAGGCATGGGATGAGAGCTCGAACCTCGGCGGACCCGAGGTGATCGACGAGTACTTCGCCACGAACGGCCAT
>CAZLDA010000769.1:0-2027 GCA_964557875.1 uncultured Pseudomonadales bacterium
GAGACGTTGCCGCGCGTGGCCGAAGACTCGAGGTTCGGCAGCGCCGAAGCGGTGCTCGGTCCGATCGCAGAGAACTTCCTGCAGGTTCGCCAGTCGGTGTTTGCATCGATGAGATCCAAGCAGGTCGACGAACTGGAGGCATGGAGCAACGCGCGCCATGCCGAACTCGTGTCAACGATCGAACGCCGTCGCCGCGACGGATTCGTGCGCGAGTGTCACGGCGATCTGCACCTGTCGAATCTCGTGCGACTCGACGACGGAATTCATGCGTTCGACTGCATCGAGTTCAGCGAAGGGTTGCGCTGGATCGACGTCATCAGCGACGCCGCGTTCCTCATCATGGATTGCCAAGTACGCGACCGTAGTGACCTCGCGTATGCGTTTCTCGATCGCTATCTCGAACAGACCGGCGACTATCGCGCCGGTGCCCTGCTGGGTTTCTATCTCGTGTATCGATCGATGGTGCGGGCGAAAGTTGCCGCGTTGCAGGCGCAACGCGCTGACGACGCGGATCTGCTGCGCCGGTTCCACTTGCATGTCGACTTCGCGCTCGAACGCGCGTTCGCGCGGCGTCCGGCATTCGTGCTGATGTGCGGCGTTTCCGGTTCCGGCAAATCACGAGTGGCGGAACAGCTCGTGCTGAACTTGCCGGGTGTACGAATTCGCTCCGACGTAGAGCGCAAGCGAATGGCGAACCTTGCCGCGGACGCGCGCACACACTCGGGGCTCGACTCTGGTCTCTATGCAGCCGACAAGACCGACGCGTTGTACGAGCATCTTCTCTATGCGGCCGAGGCGCTGGTGACGGGCGGCGAACGTGTGATCGTCGATGCCACCTTCTTGACGGTGGCGCGTCGTGCCCGCTTCGTCGTTGCAGCCGCGCGAAACGGTTGTGTGTGCGTGATCGTGCACTGCACCGCACCGCGCGACGTACTGGTCGAGCGAATCGAACGGCGCAATGCCGAACGGCGCGACCCGTCCGAAGCGACAGTCGACGTGCTCGACGTGCAACTCGCCAACTTCGAAGCACCGAACGAAGCCGGTGTGGTCGTCGTGACGCTCGACACGCGTGGCGCGGTCGACGCGCGCGACGTTGCAAAGCGGGTTCAGACGGCAATCCGCTGACGCGCCGCGCAGATTTCGGCGCGCCCGTTTTGGCATGGGCGCTGTTTGCCACTATCATGCTCGGCGCGCGCGGCCCCGCCGCGCGCTGTCATTTCACCTCCCTTCAAGGCAACGAGGAGTCGCAATGGCGACACCGCTGCGGCGTTTGTTGCCGTACCACGATCGTTACAAGTTGCCGTTCTGGGGCGGCATGTGCGGCCTGCTCGCGGCGCGCGTCTTCGAGGCGACCATTCCGTTGTTCCTGCGCGACGGCATCGACCGTATCGCCTCAGGCAGTTCGTTGGTTGTGGCCGGTTCGATCGACATCGCTGCCGCACGCAGCGCGCTTGCGTGGCCGGCGTTTGCGATCGTGTTGTGCGTGCTTGGCGAGTTCACCTGCATCATCTTCAGCCGCCGCGTGATCCGTCGGATCGGTGTTTCGGTTGCTTACGACCTGCGTAAACGCGTGTACGACCACCTGCAGCACCAGGGCCCGGGTTTCTTCGCGCGTCATCCCACCGGCGACCTGATGGCGCGGGCCATCAACGACATCAACCTGGTGCGCCAGCTGGTCGGTATGGGTCTGCGCACGATTCTCGTGATCATCTTTTCGGCGGTGGTCGGGTTGTTCTGCATGTTTGCGCTTGCGCCCACGCTCACCTTGCTGCTGCTGACGCCGCTGCCGGTATTGCTGGTGATCGGCTGGTGGCTGGCGCGTCGCGTGTACGAGCAGTCGTTGAAAGTGCAGGAAGGCTTCGCGTCGTTGTCGGAGCAGGTGCAGGAGAATCTCAACGGCATCCGCACCGTGCAGGCGCTGGTTCAGGAAGCGCACGAAGTCGCACGGTTCGACGCGGTGAATCTCGACTACGCGACACGATTCATGACACTCACGCGCACGAACTCGTTCATTCAGGGCGTGATGC
>CAZLDA010000770.1:0-1348 GCA_964557875.1 uncultured Pseudomonadales bacterium
AGCGAATCACCAGCGCTCTCAACGACAAAACCGCAGCGACGAAAACCAGTTGCCCGACCTCTACGCCGACGTTGAACATCAGCAGCGCAATCGGAATCGCTTTCTGCGGCAGGCCGACCTCCGCAAGCGCGCCCGCAAAGCCAAAGCCGTGCAGCAACCCGAAACTGAACGCGACCACCCACGGCGCGCGCGCGGTGAGGCCCGAGCGGCCGCGCAGACCTTGCACCACCTCCGATGCGACGAACACGATGCTGAGCGCGATCATCGCCTCCACCGGTGGACCCGGCACGTGCACCCAACCCAACGTCGCCGAAACCAGCGTGATGCTGTGGGCGACGGTGAAGGCGGTGATCGTCGCGACGATGCGTTTACCGCCGCGCACGATCAGCAGCAGCGCGAGCACGAACAGCAGGTGATCGACGCCGCCGAGAATGTGGCCGATACCCAGCACGAGGTACGACCACGCCACTTCGGTGGCACCGGCGGATTCCTTCACCGAGAACTCCGGGCGCTGCGGCAGCAGCCTTTCAACCTGGCTGGTGCCGTCGGCACGTTCTACCCGGACGATCACATCGGTGACGCCGCTCGCGATGCCGTCGATGCGCAGTGTCTGGCCTGCAAGACCGCCGTCTCGATGAATCTGCCAGCGCTCCACATACGCGGCGTCGGTGAACAGCGCCTGCGTTTGTGCGACCTGCCTCGTTCCCGGCGGAAAGCGCACGTACACAGCCAACCGCGAATCGCCGAGTGCCGGCACTTTCCACATCACGTCGTATCGATCCGCGCCGAGCTCTTTCAACTCGAGGTAGGCGGGACGAAACACATCGGCCGCTGTCTGGATCGACACGAAGCCCAGTGCAAACGCAACGACGAAGAGCGCCGCGGACTTTCGCGTCATCGTCATCCCTGGGTCGCACCGGTCGCACGCGCGGCGAGCGCTTCGGGATCGATTCGCACCGTATAGTTCGCGCGCAGCTTGTCGTAAAACGCGGCATCGGTGTCTTCGCTACGCCGATGCAGCAGATCGCGTTCGACGTCGGTGCGCACTTCATCGAGCGTCGCAGACCGCACATCCTCACGCGCACTCAGCTCGACGAGATGCAGACCGAAGCCGGATCGCACGGGACCTTGCCATCCGCCAACAGGCAACTCCGTCAGCGCTTCGACAAACTGCTTTCCGAACACTCGCGCGACGTCGCTCGCGGACGCGAAATCGACCTCGGCAGGAAGCGTCGTCGGGTCGCCGCCGGCAGCCTTGCCGCGGTCGAGCGCGGCGCGTGCTGCGCCGATATCGGCATCGAGCTCGACTCCGTGCCGGTCGGGATCAAAGTAGACCTGCCGCAGCGAA
>CAZLDA010000770.1:1358-2026 GCA_964557875.1 uncultured Pseudomonadales bacterium
TACGGTAGTCGGCGGCGTGTGCGTCGAGCCACATCTGCAACTCGTCGGTCGTCGGTGCATTCGGCGCTTGTCCGTCGGCGATGAACTCGACCTTCTGCACCACCCGCCGGCGCACCACCGGATCGTCGCGGTCAAGACCGAGCGCAACGCCTTCGCGGTAGAGAATTTCCTCGCGTACCCAGGTTTCGACCAGGCCCTTCAGTTCGTCGTCTGTCGGTTCGCGCTGCCACGTTTGCTTGAACTGCGCCTGCAGGCTATCGAGTTGGCCGCGCGACACGACGATCTCGTTGGGCGCCGCCGATCCACGGTTCAGCCAACCGTAACCGGCAAAGAGCAGCGCGCCGAGGACTAAGAAATGCAGCAGCGGTTCTCGAAGTAGCCGCTTCACGACGACTTCCGTGGGACGCGAGGCGCTGGCTCGTACCACACAGGCGATGTCACCGCGCGCTCCTGAATGATCATCGGAACGTCCTTGTCCATCGTGACGTTGAACTTCACGGCGTCGTACGCCGTCCAGCGCGGGGTCGGGATTTCGATCACGCGCACGTAATAGAAGGCGCGTTGACGCGCGTCGAACTGCGGATCTTCGAACACACCGACAAGTTCAGCCGAGCCGATGCTGTTGGTGTATTTCGCCGTTGCGAGGTCGACGGTATTGCCGACCGGCG
>CAZLDA010000771.1:0-2022 GCA_964557875.1 uncultured Pseudomonadales bacterium
GATGCCGGTGCTGCCCAGCGTCTGCGCAACGATCATGCCGCCGGCGAGCAGCAGGAGCGGACCCGACGCGGCGTCGATGCTGGCCATCACGTCGGAACCGTCGAGAATGCCCGTTGCAAGCAACACGCTGACGCCGAGCAGGGCGGCCACCGCCATGTCGACGATGTCGAATGCGATCACAACGATCACGGCCGCGAACACCGATAGCGTCAACGCGATCTGGAATTCGGTCATCGTGCGAGCGCCTTGATGAAATGGTTGGCGGTCACTGGAGCGGCGGCGCGAACAGGATGCCGCCGCGATTCCACGGACGGTTCAAGCCGGGCTCGAGCTGCAACGGACTCTTGCGGCCGACGTTGCGTTCGAACATCTCGCTGTAGTTGCCGACGCTTTCCACCGCGCGCAGCGACCATTCCGGTGCGATGCCGAGCAACCGGCTGAGCTCCCGATCGGCATCGAGCGTATTTCGCAACACCGGGTCGGTGGTGTCGTGTATCGCGAGGACGCTCGTTTGGTTGATGTCGTTCTCGTCGGCCGCAATCAGCGCGAACAACACCCAGCGCACCAGCGTGAACCAGGCATCGTCGTTGGAACGTACTGCAGGACCGAGCGGCTGCTTGGAGATCTGATCCGCGAGAATTCTGAACGTGCGTCCGGCCGGTGCCGTGGCACGGATCGCTGCCAACGTCGAGACGTCGGAGCTCAACACGGCGCAGCGACCGGAGAAGAATGCCGAGCCGGCGTCCGTTACGGAGTCGAGGACGAGTTGCGTCAGGGCGATGTGCTCCCGCTGCGCCCAGTCGTTCAACAGATCACCGTGGAGCGTGCCTTTTTCTACGCACACCGTTGCAGAGGCAATCTGCCCGGCCGATTCGATCGGCGAGTCGCCCGCGACCATGAAGCCCTGTCCGTCGTACAGCAGCACGCCGGCAAAAAGCACGCCGAGCCCGGCCTCGCGGCCCAACGTCCACGTTGTATTGCGCAGGAGTACGTCGACGTTGCCGAGCCGCAAAGCGGGGAAACGTTCGGCGGCGCGCAGCGGCACCAGCGTCGCCTTGTCGGGATTCCCGAGCACCGCGGCTGACAACGCACGACAGAAATCGACGTCGAGTCCGCGCCATACACCGCTCGCGTCGCGCTGCGAAAAACCCGCGATGCCCTCACTGACGCCGCATCGAACGGTGTCGCGCGCCTTTACACCAGCGAGCGTCGATGCCGCTACGGCGGTTGTTGCGGCAACGAGCCAAAACGCGACCAGGGCGGCCTTGCAGAGTGGCCGGATCTTGCGTGCGCCTTTATACGTTCTGTTGGGGAGGTTCGTCACACGGCGCATTACACCAGAGCGACACGACGGTCGCCACGACGTCAACCAATCGGGCGCTCGTCCGTTGTCTGGTCAGGTGGAAAACAGTGTGAAAGGAGAATTCTCGTGACCGAGCGATCCAACCGGAAACAACTGCCTCTGGGTGCCTGCGTGGTGTTCGCCGCGAGCGTGGCGTGGGTTGACCTGGCGGAAGGTGCGGGGAACCACCCGGCTGCGAAGGCGACGCATTCGCACTCCGCCGCGCGCCACGCCTGCGGTAACTACACTCAGACGACGCAGATGCAACGCACTGCAAACGGCCACACGAGCCATACCGTTCGCACCGACGCGAAAGGCCGCACGTCGACGCGTGATGCAACGATTACCAACAATCCGGAAACCGGCACCCGGACCAAGGACGTGACCTTCACGGGCAAAGACGGCGAAACGCGCACCGCGGATACGGTTACGCAACGTACCGAAGACGGCCGCACGACCAGCACGCTGATAACAGATGCACAAGGCCGCACGACCACACGCGACGTCGACGTCTCACGCGATTCCGAGACGAACACCAAGACGAAGACAGTGACGGTCAATCGCGTGCCGGCGCCATAGTGGTGTGGGTGGGATGGAGCTTCGAGTAACGGCGGGCGTGAGGGCATGTCGGTTCGGACACGCTCTAGCCGTCCGTGGGCGCTCAATCGGCGCCATCCATG
>CAZLDA010000772.1:0-2020 GCA_964557875.1 uncultured Pseudomonadales bacterium
CAAGCCCACGACGCCACCCGACGAGTTGTATCCGAGCGCGATACCGCCGTCGTTCTGCAGACGGTTGAACTGCGAGAGGTTTACGCCGCCGACTTCGCTCGCGCCCTGCACGATTCGGCCGAAGTCGTCGAACACCGAGAACGACCAGTGCCGGTGCGGCGGCAGCTCGAGCCGCAATCCTGCAGCGACGCCCACGTTTCGAAGGTTCTGAACGGGCCCCGGCGGTCCGCTGTCGATCGGAATGAACTCGAGATACGTCGCGGATGCGTAGGCCCTGAAGTTGGTGGTCGGCTGCGCGCCTAGCAGTCGCTGCGATCCGAGCGTGCTGATCGCGAAGTTCGCGCTTCCGCGGAAACGCAGCGCCTGCCGCGTTCCGATCGATGCCGCTTGCGCGAGCACGTTGCTGTCGAAACCGAACTCGGCTCCGATCCCGGGGTGCAATTCGAAATTGCCCACCCGGATGCCCCGGCCTTCGGTCAACGCGCGATCACTGAGCCAGTGCTGTGCATGGGCAACTCGAGGTCCCACCCCCAGCACGAGCGCCCCGACGATCACGACACTCGCAAGAAGTCTCTTCAAACACGAACTCCCAAGCACGTTGGCGCACACGAACCGTCGGCGGTCATAGCCGATCTGCTCCCGTCTCGCCACAGAATCACATCACAGGACTGGTAGTAAGCGGCCGCTCCGGCGTGTACGTGTCCGCGGGATAGTACGCGTTGTCCCGTTGTGGAATGTTCGGATTCACCTGAACTGTCAGCGTCGTTCCGCGCCCGAACCCGGAGGCCTCTTCGCCGACGCACTGACGCGCTTCTGCGTCGAGCGATTCGACGCGCTGGCGAAAGATGGTGATCAGCGAGAACTCGTGGTTGCGCTGACCGTCGTTGTTGGTCTCCACGGCGGTCTGCAATAGATCGTTGTGTTCTCGCGCCGAGCGGAGCGTAACGTCGATCTGCGTGAGCTTGTCGTCGAGGCAGTTGGCCTTGATGATGTCGCGCTCCTGTCGAGCGCGATCGAGCATGTCGGACACGCGACGGCGAATGCCGGAGATCATATCGATGACCTGACGGGATCGCTGCAACTGCTGCGCTGGCGAGAGAACCGCCGTTCGCTCCGAACCGATCTCCACGCCGCGCCCATTCGCAGTCGAGCCCTGCGGAGTCTGCGCAGAGGCAACGCCGATCTGCAGCGCGCCTGCGGCAAACAGACCCACGAGCACCCAACGACTCGCGAAGCGATTAACCATGTCCGGTCCCAACCCTCTCTCTACTGTATCTTCCTGAACGGGTTACGGATTCTGTCAGCGTACGTTCCGAACTGTCAAACACGAAACGCTCGGTCGATCGGCATACGTCGACAACCCGTGAGATGCAAAGACCACTGGCCGCGTTCAAGGGATTCGTGAGTCGGGCTGTGTGCTGAATGCTCCGAGAGCTCAGGGCTGTGGGAGGCACCGGGCCTGGCGGGCCGCGGGAGTGAAAACCGGCATGCGCGCTCGAGCGCCCGCCGATCGCAGATGCGAGCTGAACGTGCGATCAGCTTCCGGGCGCGAAGTTGAACGGAAAGCTGAAGTCTACCGAGCCACCCTGCGGGGCTGGGAACACCAGCGATCGGATTCGCGACGTTACGCACGAGCCTACTTCGGGCGCGGCGCCGAGACCGTCAGACGAAATGCTCGTGACGCGCCCCGATGTGCCGATCGTGAAGCGCACGCTCAGGCGGCCCTCGAGCGTCGGGTTGTTTCGAAGCGCTCGTTCGTAGCACGACCGGATGCCGCCGATGTTGGTTCGTAGAACGCCTGCGACACGGCTCGCATCGAGTGCGCCTTCACCGCCCTCCTCGGAACCGCCGCCGACGTTCGCGCGCCCACGAATGATCTCGACTGTGCGCACTTCGCCCGTTCCGATGTTTCCGCCGCCGCCTTCGATGGCGCCGCCGCGACCGAGCCCGCCGCTGCCGACTCCGCCCGCACTCGCTGCGAGACCCGAACGCCGAACGCCGCCCGAACCGCTCGCTTGCG
>CAZLDA010000773.1:0-2019 GCA_964557875.1 uncultured Pseudomonadales bacterium
AGCATCATGATATGCACTCGATGAATCCCCGCAGCAGAACGCCAACTCGTTAGGCTGCGGACGTGTTTACGAAGACACCTCATCGCAGAACGCCTGAGATCGATGCCCTGATCCAACGTGTCGTGCCAGCTGGCACGGCTCTGTACGTTGCCATCGAACCAGAGCACGGATCAGTCGTCAATGACTGCTACCTAAACGTGGACAAGCAGGTCGCCTCGCGAGGCGGTAGCTCTGTCCACGGCTGGGCGATCTGGGAATGGCCGTGCACAATGCTAGAGGCTGAGTTTCACGCCGTATGGCGTCGCCCCGACGGGTCCCTCCTCGACGTCACCGCGCGCAACGATGCGGAGTCGCGAGTCCTGTTCGTACCCGATCCAGTACTTCGGTTCGCCGGCCAGTCCATCAACAACGTTCGAGTACCGCTCCGCGATGATGCACTTGTGCGCGAGTGGATTGAGTTACACGACGCCAAGTTTGAGGTATTGAACCAAGGCACGCGCGCGACCCAGTTTGGCCCCGTGTCGGTGCCGAAGTCAGAGATAGAGCCGCTTATCCGCCGCATGCTGGAAGTTGAGCCGGCTCTCGTTGCGGCGATGCCCGCGAAGAGCAATCCGTGCTGCTGCGGAAGCGGTAAGAAGTTCAAGCGCTGCTGTGGTGCCGCAGCCTAACCGAGGCGTTGCTGCTGGCGGGGTGACGCGGTTGCGTGATTGTGACTCGCCTGCAGGCACTGGACGTGATAGCATCATGGTCATGCGCCCGCTGGGTCCCCGCAGCAGAACGCCAACTCGTTAGGCGGATCACCATTCTTCCGGAACCCTGATGGCCAAGTTCATCAAGGCAGTCGCTCGGGGGCTTAAGGCGATGTCGGAAGGACCGGACGCTCCTGCCGGCGATCCGTTTACGGTAGCTGGGAAGGGCGTGCGCTGTGGTCACTGTGGACACGATCATTTTGAGGAAGGCCGCGCACAGCTCAATACGCCGTTTGCTACACTGGTCCGACCTGACTGGGTGAACACCCTCACATGCGTCAAGTGTGGACGCGTAGAGCTGTTTCGAACCGACATGGACAGCCTCGACTAGTGTGCGACCGCCTAACCGGGCGTTGCTGCAGTCGCGGCTCGGGCACTCATCAATGATTGCGCTCTCACCCGGAGCGGTACAGCATCAATGTGTGCGGTCAACCAGGCCGCGCAGCAGAACGCCAATTCGTTAGCCATCCCGAGACACGATGAAGCGCGCCGATGTTCAGAAATGGCCGCTTGCCGCGCATGATTTGGGGATTGACCACCTGAACAGCGCCGAGCCGCTTGTCGCGGTCCTCCAGTGCCATCTGCGCATGGAAGGACTACTGGCAGATCTGCTAGTGACTGAACTGCCCACCGCGTCAGCGCTAGACTTTCAGCGACTTGGGTTTGCACAGCTCGCTCGGATCGCCGCAGCTACCGAGATCGTCCCGAGTTTCTGCCTTCCGGCACTGCTTACCCTCAACAAGGTTCGCAATCGACTTGCACACGAGCGTGATGCGGGCGTCGACGCGTCCGACGTAGAAAGGCTGCAGGCCGACCTTCGGCCGCTGAACCTTGGGGAGTCATTTCTTCTCGAAGGTGCGTCGGTTCACGGCAACTTCGCGCTGCTCGTGATGGGAATGATGGCGTGGCTGAATGCATTTCACACTAGGCGCGCCTTGCTGCGGGAGCGGCCTGAACTGGCGGAACAGCCCGACGAGCTATCGAGAGAACTTGAGCGCATCAGGGACGAACGATATCCGAGTGTGGCGCAGCGGGATGGCTAACCGAGGCGTTGCTGCTGGCGTGGCGCAACTTGGCCTAATTGTGTCTTGCCTGCATCCATTGGAAGCGGCAGCATCAATGGAGCGCGCACTCGGCGTGCCACGCAGCAGAACGCCAATTCGTTATGCCGATCCAGCGGGCTTGCGTGATTGTATATACACTTGTATATTAGATAGTGCAGTTCACTTGGGATGAGCGGAAAAGTGAGGCCAACCTCGCGCAGCGCGGA
>CAZLDA010000774.1:0-2017 GCA_964557875.1 uncultured Pseudomonadales bacterium
GAGTGACGGTGGGGTCGCTCGACGCTGTCGACTTCGCGCACTGGCAACCCGACCGGGTTGCGACGCTGCTGTTCGTGGTCCGCCGTGGACAGGTGTTGTTGATCCACAAGCAACGCGGCCATGGCGCGGGCAACGTGAACGGGCCGGGTGGAATGGTGGAGCCGGGAGAGACGCCGTTGCAGTGCGCGTTGCGAGAGATCGAGGAAGAAGTAGGCGTGCGCGCGCTTGACGTAACGCCTTTGATCGAACTGCGATTTCAGGACACGGACGGAAGCCACATGCTGGGTTTCGCGTTCAAAGCGCTCGACTGCGACGGCGCACCGCGCCGCAGCGTCGAAGCGATTCCGTTCTGGTGCCCGATCGAACGTATTCCCTACGACCGCATGTGGCAGGACGACATCGTGTGGCTGCGCTATCTGATCGACGGCGAGCCGATGATCGGCGAGTTCCTGATGCACGACGATCGGCTGGTGGCGCACCGGTTGCGCCCGACATCGGCCGCGGAGCTCACGCAGCTGACCAACCAACCTCATCGAGCGTGACCGTTCCCTTCGTCGAACCGATCTGCTATTCACGGAACTCACTTCGCGGAGCGCAAACGTGCGGATCGGAATTTCTGTTACCAGTGCATTCGATGTTGCCGACGTTCGTGTAGGCGCGCGTTACATGATCGAGCAGACGCGTGCGGCGCGCGACGCGCAGCTCGATTCGTTGTTCGTGGGCGATCATCACGTTACGCCGCGTCCCTACTATCAGAACTCGCCGATGCTCGGGCGGCTGCTGGCGGAGTGGGGCGATAGAAGCGCGGGCGCGCTGTACCTGCTGCCGCTGTGGAATCCGGTGCTGGTTGCGGAGCAGACGGCGACGCTCGCATGCCTCAACCAAGGCCGCTTCATCATGCAATGCGGCATCGGCGCCGACGAACGCCAGAGCAGCGGCATGGGTGTGGACATCCGGTTGCGACCATCGATGTTCGAAGAGTCGCTCGAGACGATCCGCGCGTTGTGGAGCGGCGAGAGCGTCACGGTCGACGGGCGTTGGCGTCTGCATAAAAGCCGCATCTCGCCGTTGCCGCCTGAACCGATCGAAGTGTGGATCGGTGCTTCTGCGAAAGTCGCGATCGATCGCGCCGCACGGCTCGGCGACGCATGGCTGGCCGACCCCGGTTCGGATTTCGAAACCGCGCAGCGCCGCATCGACGAATACCGCGAAGCGTGCGTGCGCTACAACCGAACCCCAACCACGATCGCGATTCGCCGCGACACGCACGTGGGCGCAACGGCCGAAGATGCACGGCGTGAAATGGCACGCTACATACGCAACGGCTATCGCGGCTTTTCCGAAGACGCATTGCTGATCGGTGACGTGGAACAGGTGGCCGAACGTATGGCGCGTCTCGGCGCAATGGGCTACACGGACGTGATCATCCGAAACATCAGTTCCGAACAGTCCGAAGCACTCGCCACCATCCAACGTCTCGCGCAGGTGCAGAAGCTGGTGAGCGCGATCTGATGCCGACGGACTCGCGTGAGTGGCTCGCGCGCGCACAACGGCTGCGGGCGATCGCTCAGATAGGCCGGACGTACACGCGTGATGGGTATGATCGGGAGCGCTACGAAGAACTCGCAGCGATTGCGAACGAGATGCTCGCCGACCTGACCAGCGCGCCCCTTGAGACAATCGTTGGCATCTACCTTCCGGAAACCGGCTACCCGACGCCGAAAGTGGATGTTCGCGCCGGCGTGTTCAACGACCGCGGCGACGTGCTGCTGGTTCAGGAAGCGAGTGACGGACGTTGGGCGTTACCCGGCGGCTGGGCCGACGAACACGACACGCCGAAACGCAACTGCGAACGCGAAGTGCTCGAAGAGTCCGGCTACCGCGTTACCGCCGTCAAACTCGTTGCCGTAAAGGATCGCTCGATACATCCCTACACGCCGCCGCGCCTGGAACGGATCTACAAGCTGTTGTTTTTGTGTTCGCTCGATGGCGGTACGGAGGCGACGAGCGTGGAAAC
>CAZLDA010000775.1:0-2014 GCA_964557875.1 uncultured Pseudomonadales bacterium
GTCAGCATTGCGGGCGGTAACCGGGATCCGAATGCGAACGACCACGCCGAGGTCTTCGACATCCATCGCGAGAAGGTCAACCAGGTGTCGTTCGGGTATGGCATTCACCTGTGCATCGGCGCGTCGCTCGCGAGAATGGAAGCGAAGGTCGCCTTCGAGAAACTGTTGGCGCAGTTTCCCGACATGCGGTTGCACGATGAGGAGCCGCACTGGGCAAGAACCCGTTCTTTCGCGGACAGGAAACCCTGCTCGTCAGCAAACAATGAGCAACGTGCAGATGCGCAACCGGCGTGCGACTGGAATGCTCTGCGTGGCCTTGCTCGCCGGCTGCGGTGAAAGCGCTAAGGCGCCCGTTGAATCGCAGCCGGTCGTCAATCTGTACAACTGGTTCAACGACATCAACCCGAACGCATTGGCGGAGTTCACGCAAGCGACGGGCATTAAGGTCGTTCACGACGTTTACGACTCCAACGAAGTGCTCGAAGGCAAGCTGCTGGCCGGTAACTCGGACTACGACGTGGTGATGCCGTCAGGCGCCGAGCTGGGCAAGCTCGGTACAGCCGGACTGTTCCTGGAGGTGGATCGCAGCAGATTGCCCAACTACCAGGGTCTGGATCCGTTCGTTCTGACGCAACTGGCCAGGCTGGATCCGGGCAACCGTTACGGCGTTCCGTACAGCTGGGGAACTAACGGACTCGGCGTCGACGTCGATCAGATCGTTGCGCGGATGCCCGATGCGCCGCTGGATTCCTGGACGCTTCTGTTCGATCCGGCCATAGCGCGGCGGTTCCAGGACTGCGGCATTGCGTTACTCGATTCGCCGGGCGACATCGTTCCCGTCGTGCTTCAGTACCTGGGTCGCAATCCGGCCTCGGAAGACTATGCCGATCTCGACGATGCGATCGCCGTGCTCGCCGGCATTCAACCGCTCGTTCGCTATTTTCATTCGGCGCAGGTGTTCGACGACTTTGCCAACGGCGAGGTGTGCCTGGTGTTCGGATGGTCCGGTTCGTTGTACCAGACGCTGCGTGTGGATCGTCATCGAAATCTGCGCTACGTCATCCCAAGGAAGGCACGATGATGTGGTTCGAAGCGATGGCGATCCCCAAGGACGCGCCGCATGTCGACGCTGCTTACCGACTCATCAATCACTTGCTCGACCCGCACGTCGCCGCCGGCTTCACCAATGCGATCAACTATCCAAGCGCGGTGCCGTCGGCGCTCGAATTCGTCGACAGCGGCTTGCGCGAGGAGATGGCGGTGTACCCGCCGCCAGAAGTCATGCAGCGGCTGTTTGCAGACTCTCTCGTGACGCCCGCCTACGAACGTAAGCGTTTGCGCCTGTGGACTTCGATGAAAGCGGGCGATCTGAGTCAGCCCACTCCGTAGAACGCGGCCGCGGTCTTGCCGAAGATCCACTCGCGATCGCTCGGTTGGAGTCGTGCTGTAACCGCCGCCGCGGTGTCGCGCCACGAAACGTATGGCGCCGCCGCATCGGCCGGATACGCCTCGTGCAGTACCGGCCAGTCGCTGCCCCACATCAGCCGTTTCGGCCCGAACGCATCGATCAACACGTCGACGTAGGGCTGCAGCGTTGCGTCGTTCCAGGATGAACCCGCCTCGGTAGCAAGGCCGGATAGTTTGCAGTGCGCATTCGATTCGCGCGCGATGCGGCGCATCAGCGCCGCCCACTCGTCGATCGCGCCCGAGGCGATCGCCGGTTTCGCGCCGTGATCGATCACCACCGGAAGGTCGGGGTGGCGTTCGAGGAAGCGCACCAGTATCGGCAGATGGCGGGGCCTGACGAGTGCATCGAGGCGCAAGCCCGTATTCACCATGGCGTCGATCGACGGATCGAGTGAAGGGCGAAGCAGCCACTCGTCATCCGGCAGGTCCTGCACCATCGGCCGCAGGCCAAGAAGGCGCCGATCGGATGACAGTTCCTCGATGGTCCGCGCGGCATCGGGCGATTCGAGGTCGGTCCACCCCACGACGCCGGCGATGAACGGCGTTG
>CAZLDA010000776.1:0-2008 GCA_964557875.1 uncultured Pseudomonadales bacterium
GACGGAGAGTTTCTGGAGGGTGCGTGTCTGGTTTGGTTTCATGGCAGTCTCGTGCCGAGTGTGACGTTCGTTTTCGCGCAGCACTTGGGTGTCGGGTGGTGCGGCCCTGGCGGATTTTACACAAACGATACGTCGCGCGTGCTTGCGTTCGACAGGCGAGGCTCGAAACACGAACCGGGCGATCGATCGACTTGGGTGAGCACACTCCGCTCGCTCAGCGCGACTTGCGATCGCGGGCACGCTCGTGCGATAGGGTCAGCATGGTAGGTTTCAGGCGACACGGCGGCCTCGGTCGTTGCCGCAGGTCAGCATCCTGCAATCTTTCGAGCGTTGCGTTCGGCGCGATTCTTTCGGCGTTCGCTGCGGGTTGCGCGCAGGACGCATGGGCGCAGCGGGTTCCGGCTCGCGACGGCGGAGCCGACGGAGCACGTTCGAGTCGGCGTTCGCGGTCGGCTGCGAGCGCGACGGTTCGAGCGTTGCGCGATCGCACGGCGGCCATACGTTCGCTTCTCGGCGAGTGGCGGGGAGGGGGCGAAGCCTTCGGTAGCATTGGCGCCCGTGATCAGATCGGCGACTTGACCGGCGGGCCGGGTGTGTCGGCACGGATTGCGCCGACGGGCCTTTCGAGCTCATCGGCAGACGGTGGACCTGGTGCGTTTCTGGGTCCAGGTCCGCGCGGTGAGGGCATTGGAATTGGAGGACTGAACCAACCCCGAATGGGGCCTGGGTCGAGTTCTCGATTCGGTCAGCGAACTCCGACCGCGTTGGTCGTGCCCCATGTAGCGATCGGAGGGCTCGAAGTCTCTGGCAGACTTCTGCCCGACGCCATTCGTAGCGTTACTCTCGTTCAACGGCCATCGATCGTCACTTGTTATGACCAACAACTGCGATTGCGCCCTTCTCTTGCCGGCCAGATTGCCATACGGTATCGTATCGACGAATCGGGTCGTGTCGTCGAATCGACGCCGCATCAGGCGCCCCAAGGGCTCGAAGCACTCGCGGAATGCGTTGCGCAGGTCGTACGGGGTTGGGCTTTTCCGAATCCAGAAGCGGGTTCTGTGGTTGTGACGTCTGAACTGACATTCTCGCCGCGCAGCGCTTCGACGGGTCAGCCGACGCCAGCATCATCGGGCGGCACTGCGCCGACGCCGCTGCCACCGGTACGCTGACGTTTGTTGGTGCGCGCGGCAGACAAATGTCTGCACGATTGCCGGCACGGCGCAGGGCGGGTCTACGCGGGGAGTCGGAGACGTAACCGCTGATCGCTCTGGGGCATGGATTGCTGCATTCGCCCGCGGAGGGCCGAGTCGTGCCAGGTTGATGATAACTGCCAGTTCGTGCACTACATGCAGGTGACCGTACGCGGACAGCAAGTGCGCGCAGTGCCTGCTGGATAGCATGCTTCGCCCGAACCGCCGACGGCGGGCGGACAGTAGCAACTGCCTGGTGCGCAAAAACGGGCACCAGCGTCGAGAAGAGGATGCGTGCCCATGCATGCCGCGGCATCTGGCGTGCCCGCGTCGGAGCCGGGGCAGACCAATCCCGTGGCACAGCACAGGGAGGCAATGGCAGCCGGGTAGCAAGTGTCGCTCATGCCGGCACCTCGCGGCGGACAGTAGCAGTCGGTGGGTGCGCAGAATCTCGCACCGCCATCGAGCAGCGGATGCGTGCCCGTGCACACGACGTCGCGCGGAGGACCGTCGGTCATCGCGGTGTCGGTCGCCGTGTCGGTCGCCGTGTCGGTCGGGGTCGGCGTGTCGGTCGGGGTGGGCGTGTCCATCGGCAGCGGGTTGTCGCCGCGATCACCGTCGCCCAGGCCGTCGGCGCTCGCGTCGCCAACCGTGTCGCCCGAAACGTCTGCGCCACCATCGGGAACCGACCGGTCGTCGACGTTGGAACCGCCCCCGCATGCGAGGGCCGAGGTGGTGACCGCAAGAACAAGCCAAATTGGTCGCAAAGGATGCAGCATTGAGACCTCCCAACCCTTGAGTCTCCCATGTTCTGATCA
>CAZLDA010000777.1:0-2004 GCA_964557875.1 uncultured Pseudomonadales bacterium
CTCGTCGCAAGCGGCGCGAAGGTGCAACTCGTCGTCGACAGCCAACTCGGTGCAACCGTGCTCGATGCTTCGGCGCGCGAGTGCGGAGTTGCGGTGGATGTTCTGATTGATATCGATCCACGGCTCGGACGAACCGGTGTACGCGAACTGGCCGACGCCGTGAAGCTCGCCGACTGGCTTGCGTCGAACCGCCAATCGGGCGGCGCGTTGAATCTCATCGGCGCGCAGCATTACGCCGGGCAGGTGATGCACATCGCAGGTCATGAAGCGCGCAAGGAAAAGTCGTTGATCTGCTGGAAGAGTGCGATCGCGATCTGTAAGGCACTACGTGATGCGGGCCACACGCTCGACATCATTACGGGCTGCGGCACGGGTACGTACGACATCGACTGCGATGTGCCAGAGGTCACCGACCTTCAGGTCGGCAGCTACGTCTTCATGGATCAACAGTACATCGATGTCGGCGGACGATCGGGCGCGAGGTTGGACGATTTCGAAGTGTCGCTCACCGTGGCGACCACGGCGATCAGCCAGCCCGTTAGCGGCATGATCACGGTCGATTGCGGTTTCAAAGGATTCGCGTCCGAGTCGATCCCGCCGACGGCAATCGATCTTCCTGCCGCGCGTTATCGGTTCGGTGGTGACGAACACGGCATCCTGTTGCTCGGTGAGGGTGCCCAGGAACCGTTGTTGGGGAAACGGATCAATTTCGTGACGCCGCATTGCGATCCGACAGTGAATCTTTATGACTATTACTGGGTGCATCGCGACGGGTTCGTGCGCGCGTTGTGGCCGGTGTCGGCTCGTGGCTGCTCGTGGTAGGAACCGCGTTCCCGCGAACTGCTAGCCTTCAATTCGACGGACAGGGATAAGGGGTCGAAAAACGTGTTGGAGATGGTGCAATCCGGCGGCTGGATGATGCTGCCGATCATTCTGTGTTCGGTCGTCGCGGCCGCTATTGCGGTTGAACGCTTCTGGACGCTGCAGCCCGGCCGAATCGCGCCACGCACGCTGCTCGCGCAGGTATGGGGATACGCCAAGAAGAACGAGATCGATCGGGAGCGCCTGCGCGACATACGCAACGGCAGCGCCCTGGGCCAGATCTTCGCGGCCGGACTGGCCAACGCGAAGCATGGGCGCCTGATCATGAAGGAGGCGATGGAAGAAGAGGCGAGCGTCGTTATGCACGAACTCGAGCGATACCTCACGGCTCTGGGCACCATCGCATCGGTGAGCCCCCTTCTGGGTTTGTTAGGAACTGTAGTGGGTATGATTCAGGCCTTCACGGTGCTGATGGCGCAGGGTGCTGGCAACGCGAACAACCTGGCCGGCGGTATCTCCACCGCGCTGGTCACTACGGCAGGTGGCCTTACCGTGGCGATTCCTTCGCTCGCCTTTTACCGTTACTTCCAGCGTAGAGTCGACGAACTCATGATCACGATGGAACAAGAGGCGGGCAAACTCGTCGAGATCATGCACGGCGAACGCGAGATAGATCCACGACAATGAAATTCCGCCGCCGCTCCCGGAGTACAGACCTCGCCATCGAACTCGTTCCATTGGTGGACGTGGTGCTCGTGCTGTTGTTGTTCTTCATGGTGTCGACGACGTTCATCCGGCAATCCGAGCTGAAGGTACAACTTCCCGAAGCAAACGCGACGTCGCAGCAGACGGAGACGTCGATAGTAGAAGTGGCGATCGGCGCCGACGGAGAGTACGCAGTGAACGGTCGCCTGCTCGTCGACAATCAGCTGCCGACGCTGATGCGCGCGTTACGCGAGGCCGTTGACGGAGATACCTCGAAGCATCTGGTGATCAACGCTGACTCCGATGCACGGCACCAGTCCGTGGTGCGCGCGATGGATGCGGCCGGCCAGTTGGGATTGATCCACTTGAGCATCACTACTCGCAGCCCTGACGAAACGCATTGAGAGAGTCGAGCATGGGCGAGTCCAGGCCTTCCGACGATCCCCCCGTGCTCGCGACGTCTGCCGATTGGAGCAT
>CAZLDA010000778.1:0-1996 GCA_964557875.1 uncultured Pseudomonadales bacterium
TGCGATTGAGCGACCCTTCTCTTCAAAACAGACAGGACGGCTCGAGCGTGTCCGAACCGACATGCCCCCACGTCCGCCGCCAACCGAAGCTCCTTCCCACCGCCCTACAACCATCCACGCCGTTTGAAGTAGAGGTAGGGCAGCAACGCCGAGACGATCATCGAGCCGATCGCGATCGGGTAGCCGAAGGTCCAGCTGAGTTCCGGCATCACGTGGAAGTTCATGCCGTAGATGCTGGCGATCAATGTCGGCGGCATCATCCCCACTGCGGCAACCGAGAAGATCTTGATGATCTGGTTCTGTTCGATGTTGATGAAGCCCTGCGCGGCTTGAAGCAGGAAGTTCACCTTCTCGAACAGGAAGTTGTTGTGCGGCAGCAGTGCGTCGATGTCGCCGATGAGGTTGCGCAAGCGCTTCGCATGCGTCTTCGATTGGCGCGAATCTTCCGCTACCACATTGCGCAACAGGTAAGTCAGGTCGCGGCGGGCGTCCATCAGACACAGCCTGACTTTGCCGTTCAGGTCTTCGAGCTGTGCCAGCGCGTCGAGCACTTCCTTGTCGGTATTCGATTCTTCGAATACCTGCCGGCCGGTGGTTTCGAGGCCGAAATAGAGTTCCTGCAGCGTATCGCCCAGATCGTCCACGGCCGTTTCGAACAGCGCGATCAGGAGCCCGAACGGATCGGCGAGCATACGCGGGTCGCGCCGCACGGTGAGGCGGAGCAGACGCAGCGCCGGAACGTCGCGATCGTGCACCGTGAGCAGGCGGTCGGGACGCACCACAATCGTCACGTTGGTGTTTTCGGGGCGACCCTCGACACGGTGGAGGAACAGCGTCGATACATGCGCGCCTGATTCATCGACGAATGACCGCGCGCTGGACTCGATCTCGTCGGCGTCGGGCGTGTCGTCGAACGGTCGGCGCAGCACGCTTTCGAGCATCGTGCGCTCTTCGTCGGATGGATCGACCACGTCGACCCACAACGCGCCTTCGAGCGTGCTGGGATCGTCGGCGATTTCGAGACCTTGGCTTGTCAGTCGGTGCGCAAGCAGCATGTGCGCGACTCCGATCTTGTGTGCTGCGGATTCTAGCGACTCACGCAGGTGGGACGGTAGGAAAAGACGCGCCGCGAAGCGAGATTCGTGTGCCGTTGCCCCTTCGTGCGAGTCGTTGGGTCGTGCGTGAGGTCGGCGGCGGTGGAGATCAAACTGTGAGGACGGGCGGCACGATTGACTGGCGTGCAGGGTCGGTCTATAAGGCCGGGCGCTTTGAACTTATAACGCGTTGCAAGTTGAACCGATCGACGAATCACAGGAAGCAGTAGTGACGAACACACCTCAGAAATCGCTCGGCCGTCGCGCCGTCATCGCCGGCGGTAGTCTTGGCGGCATGCTTGCGGCGCGGGCGGTTGCGCTGCATTTCGTCGAAGTGGTCGTGCTCGAACGCGACGTGTTCACCGATTCACCGGCGCCGCGCCGCACCACGCCGCAGTCACATCACGTGCACATGCTGCTGAAGGGCGGCGAGAACGCCATCGACCGGATATTGCCCGGCTTTCGCGGCGCCATCGAGGAGGGCGGCTCGGTGACCATTCGTGCCGGTCTCGATATTCTCGCGGGATCGGAGCTCGGTTTCGCGCCGCGTTGGGATGCCGGCATGGAACTGCACGGCCAGAGTCGCTGGATGCTCGAACACTGCATCCGGCAACGCGTGCTCGCATCGACGCCTGTCGTCGAGTTGCGCACAGGCAGCACCGTGCGCGGACTGAACTACGATGCCGCCGCCAACCGGATCACCGGTGTAAAGGTCGAGACGCAGAGCGGTACAGTGGAGCTCGATGCCGATCTCGTCATCGACGCGACGGGTCGCGGCGAAGGCGGCTTACGTTGGCTCTCTGCGCTGGGTGTGCCGCTTCCGGAAGTGGAAGAGGTGTCGGTGGACTTCGGCTATTCGAGCGCGATCGTCGAATTGCCCGACGATCCCGCGCGCGACTGGA
>CAZLDA010000779.1:0-1995 GCA_964557875.1 uncultured Pseudomonadales bacterium
CGATGTCGGGTTGTAAGTTCACCGAACTGATCTAGATTTCATATGCAGATCAACCCACTACTGTTGGTGGAGCCGTATGGCGAGCGACTTCGAAACCTCGTTGGATGAATCGGTTCAGGTGCTGAGGAAAGTCCTGCCGATGATGACGCGGCAAGGCGTTCCGACCATTCCGCAGAACTACGCGGTGTGGTTCGACTTCGTCAGCGAAAGAAACCCGGAACTGCGTCGTGAGCTCGACCGGCGCATCAAGGACGGCGTGCAGTTCACCCCTGCGTTGTGCCGCCGACTCTACGAAAAGTACTACGTGGACGAAGCGCGCGCGGAGGTAGACGGCTTGCGCGAGTCGATGCGCGAAGCGGTGAACACCGTGTTGCGCGAACTCGGCGACCTCGGCACCGACATCACCCACTACTCGAGCGTGCTGGACAACTGCACTGAGTCGCTCGGGCCGGAGTTGACGCAGGAAGATCTGAAGAACCTGCTCACGACACTCGCGCACGAAACGCAGGCGACCAAACAACGCAGCGCCGAAGTGGAAGCGTCGCTGAACGAAATGGGCGAGGAGCTGGCCGACCTGCGCGCGCAGGTGAACCGGTTGTCGCGCGACTCGCGCACCGACGCACTCACCGGCGTTGCGAACCGTCGCGCCTTCGACGAGGGCATTCGCAAGATGGTGCAGGATGCGGTCGAAAACCAGGAGAGTCTCTGTCTGGTGCTCGCCGACATCGATCACTTCAAGAAATTCAACGACACGCATGGCCATCTCATCGGCGACGAAGTGTTGCGCTTCGTTGCGCAGGAAATGGAGCAATGCGTGAAAGGGCGCGATCTGATGTCGCGTTACGGCGGCGAAGAATTCGCGGTGTTGTTGCCCACTACGCGCATCGAAGGCGCGTTGATGCTGGCGGAGAGTCTGCGTGCAATCATCGAGGTGGAAGGCTTCAAGGACGAAGCCACCGGCGTGCTGCACAAGGTCACCATCTCGATCGGCGTGGCCCAGTATCGGTACGGCGAAGACATCAGCACGTTCATCGAACGCGCCGATGCATGTTTGTACCGCTCGAAGGGCAATGGTCGTAACCGCGTCACCGGCGAGCAGGATCTCGCGGCCGTTCACTGATCCGCTCGATGGCACGCATACGCGTCCAGTTCGAAGTGCTCGCCGTGGCAGTCATTCTAGTGATCGCGCTGGGCGCCACGGTCTCGAGGACGCTGGCGATGGCCGATCATTCTCAGGCGCGTTCCTTCGCGACCACAGGCGCACATTTCGTTGCAGGAATCGAAATGATGCAGGCGGAGTCGCGACTGGCACAGCGCCGCAAGTTGAACGCCGCGGGTTATCCCACCGGTGAGTCCGGCGCGTTGTTGAACGATACCGATTGCGCGTTGATCTGGCAGGAAGCAATGCGGGAAGGCAGTACCGCGACGGGAACATACGTCGCAGATTCCGACGGCGGCGGCGATCGTTGCGAGTTTCTGATCGAGGGCGCCACTGCGGCATCGTCGATGCGAATCCTGTATTGGCCGACGGGTGTAGCAGCAGCGACCGTGTCGTTGGGGAAAGAGATGATTCGAGTGACGCGCGGCGCGCACGTACACGTGACGGTGCACGGCGTCTCCTCATAGAATGCCGTTTTCGAAGGCGTTCGATGCAACTCACCCAGGGAATTCATCGCGCGGTGCAGTTGCATCCCGACAAGGTCGCGCTGGTGTGCGGCAACCGTTCGGTGGTGTGGAGCGCATTCGCAGATCGAGTCGCGCGCCTGGCTGCCGCATTTCGAGTACGCGGTGTGACGCCGGGCGATCGCGTCGCAATGCTCGCGAACAACAGCGATCGTTACGTCGAGTTCTATTTCGCCACGTTGTGGGCGGGCGGTGTTCTGGTGCCCATCAACACGCGTTGGTCGCCGAACGAGATGGCGGCCTGCATCGACGATTGCGAACCGGTGCTGCTGCTGTGCGATGCAACGCACTTCGCCGCCGCGCAGGAATTGT
>CAZLDA010000780.1:0-1992 GCA_964557875.1 uncultured Pseudomonadales bacterium
TCGCGTGCTCGACTCAGTTGCTCAACTCAGTAGCCGAGTGTTTTGTCGATGAGACCTTCGAGTGCGTCTCCGTTGCGCAAGCGCTCAAGGTTCGTGACGAAGCGATCGATGTTGCGGGCCGCACGATACTGGCTCGCGCCCGCGGTGTGCGGCGTCATCACGACGTTCGGCAAGCGCCACAATGCGCTGTCGGCCGGCAGCGGCTCGCGCGGTGCAACGTCGAGTGCGGCGCCGCCCAGTCGGCCGTTCTGCAAGGCTTCCACCAGCGCCTGCTCCACCATCACTTCGCCGCGTGTCACGTTGACCAGAATCGCTGACGGTTTCATTAAGGCGATGGCGTTTGCGCCGAACATGCCGCGCGTTTCGCGCGTCAGCGGCACACACACCGCGACGACGTCGGACGATTCCAGCAGTTCGGGAAACGCCTCGAGGCCTTGCACATCGGCCACTTCCGGCGAGGCGGGCACCGAATCCCGGTCCACGGCACGGCACGTCATACCGAACGCTGCCGCGCGGCGGGCCACGGCGCGGCCGGTGCCGCCGAATCCGACGATGCCCATCGTCATCCCGGTGAGCTCGACTTCCTTGCGGCGCATCTCGGGGCGGTGGTTCCACGCGTCGGGGCCGAGTTTGAGCGCGGTGGCGAGTTGCCGGGTGAGCATCAGCAACAAACCAAATGCGTGATCGGCGAGATGCTCGCCGACGAGACCTTTTTCGCTGGTGAGCAACACCGGACTCGCGATGAACTCCGGGTACAGGAATGCATCCACGCCGGAGGCGATCGCGTGCACCCAGCGCAACCGCGGTGCTGCTTGAAACAACGCGTGCGGCACGAAGCCGAGAATCACGTCGGCCGTTTCGGAGTGCTCGTGCGCCTGCGCCTGCGACGTGACGACTACCTCGGCGCCCGGGCCGGCCGCGTCGCTGATCCGCTGCAGGTCGGCGGCCGACACCGATGGCAGCGTCAGTCCGGGGATGATCAGAACTTTCATTTGGACGTGCGCCATCTGCGAGTGCCTTACACGAGGCGCGTCATTTGAAGCGAATGGCCACGCGGCCAAGCCGGCCGAAGTCCGCTTCCCAGCGCGCCGCTTCGAGCACCGGCTGTCGGGTGAACGAGCCGGTGATGATGCGCTGACCCGCCTTCAGACCTCGATCGAACTTCGCGAGCTCGCGCGCGAGCGCTGCGAGCGATTCGAAATGATCGTCGATGTGCCCGCGTGCAGCGACGCGTTCCACCTCTACGCCGTCGCGGCTCAGTGCGACCACGAGCGAGTCCCAGTCGAAACCATCCGGCAGCGGACTGGTGACAGGTCCTACTACGATGCCCCATTGCGAGAGGTTGTCGGCGATGCGGCACGGCCCGTCGGATTCGCCCGATAGCCGCGTTTCGTTGACTTCGAACGCCGGCGCGACGCCGCCGACCGCTGCGCGTGCCATCGTTGCGGTCACCGCCTTTCCGCGCAAATCGTGCGCCATCACGAAGCACAACTCGTTCTCTATTCCGCAACGCCGGATCGCGGCGATGTTCAATTCGTCGTCCGTTGGAATGATGCGATTGGTGAGCACGAATCCGAACGGGCGAATGCCCTTGCCGAACGCATCGCGCGACGTCCCCGACGTGAGCCCGACTTTCCATCCCCCCAACGATTCTCCACGGGTGCACCAGCGGTCCAGGACGTCGAGCTGAATGGCTTCGCCGTCGTCGACGGTGAGTTTGCCCTGTAATGCGCTGACGTCGAACGTGGCGCCCGTGGACGCCCGCCAGAAGCGTTCGAGTAGAACCGCGTGATCGTTGTGCATGTGACGTTTCGAATCGTAATCGAGCGCGCAGGATACACCTGCTCGCGCCGGGTAGCGTTCAGGCTCCTGCGGAGTTAAAAGGGAAACGCAGCGTTATGGGAGAGGGAGGATGCGCAACGGCTTCAGAGTCATCGACACCGATTGTCATCAGATGGAGCCGCCATCCATCTGGACCGATTACATCGATCC
>CAZLDA010000781.1:0-1981 GCA_964557875.1 uncultured Pseudomonadales bacterium
CATCATTGTTCGCGTACGTGGCCGATGGCGCCGAGGGACTCAAGGTGTTGCAGCTGACGTCACCTGCGTCGCAGCCGAAATTCTATTGTTTCAGCCCGGAGCCGAAGCCGGAGTTGATCGCGAGCTATGCCACCGACCAACCGGCGAGTGCGTTGTCGAAGGGGCTCGATCGCGACCGTGGCGTCGACGAAACCGGTGGTCAGATCGCAGTGTTCGGTCGGCTCGGTTCGCGTCCGTTCACGCTCGATGAAATGCGGCGCATGTATCTGGACTGTTCCGGCAAAACATGGACGGTTGTCGATCAGCCCGCCGAGTCGGCGCATTGACTCGGCGCGGAAGCTGCACGTGGGCGATGGCAGTCTTCGCACTAGTACTCAGCGCGGGGGCAAGTGCCGCAAACTCGATCGACGGCGACGTACATCTCGGCGTTGCGAGCTGTGCCACCGGTGTCTGTCACGGCAAGTTGACGCCTCAGAAGGACAAAAACGTCGCGTTGAACGAATACCGGATGTGGTCCGGCGAAGACCGACATGCTCGCGCGTATCAAACCCTTGGTACCGCGCAATCGAAACAGATCGCGGACAAACTCGGCATACCGAGCGCGCAGACATCGGATCTGTGTCTGAACTGCCACAGCGACAACGTCAAACAGAGCCTGCGCGGTCCCAAATTCCAACTGAGCGACGGGATTCAGTGCGAAGCTTGCCACGGCGGCAGCGCACGTTGGATCGAGACGCATACCGAAGCGAAGGCAACCCACGCTGACAACCTTGCTCGGGGGATGTACCCGACCGAGAGCCCGGCGCCGCGCGCCGACTTGTGTCTGCGCTGTCATCTGGGTGCAGAAGATCGCTTCGCGACCCACGAAATCATGGGGGCCGGACATCCCCGCCTAAGCTTCGAACTCGACGCGTTTTCCACGAACCAGCCCGCGCATTACGTCGTCGACGAGGACTACGTACGGCGCAAGGGGCGCATCGAAGGCTTCAACTTGTGGCTGACCGGGCAGTTGGAAGCCGCGGAAAGGTTCTCATCGCTCGCCTCTGGACACTGGTTTCGCGGATCGCAGTCGATGTACCCGGAACTCGCGTTCTACACCTGCAGCGCCTGTCACCATCAGATGGACGACCTCCGGTGGGACCGCCGCAACGTCGGCCCCGGCATTCCACCGGGCAGCCTGCGACTGCAGACCGATCACCTGCTCGTACTGGCCGCGGCGGCCGACGCGTTGAATACGGGATCGTCGGATACGATCCTGCGTGCTGCCAACGACTTCGTAAAGGCGGGACAACGCAGCGTCGCAGCGGTTTCGGAGTCGAGCGCAAGCATCGGCAAATGGGTTGCCGCGCGGCGATCCGAGTGGGTCACGCGAACGTTCACCAAAGCCGAAGTGAGCCAGGTGCGCAGGAACATCGCGCGCTACGCTGCCGATGGTCGCATGGGTGATTACGCCACCGCCGAGCAGACCTTTCTCGCGATCGAAAGCCTGAGTCTGTATATCGGTGACGCGACGCGAATTCGCGCGCCGCTCGACGCACTGTTCAAGACGGTCGAGAACGATCGCACATTCAACCCGGCGCAATTCGGGGCGGCAGCGAAAACGCTGCTCGGAGCGCTGTAATGATCCAGTTCGCAACCCGCACACATCCAGGTCGGGTCCGCGAAAGCAACGAGGACGCGGTAGGCGTAGACGAAGCGCGGCGGATCTGGCTGGTTGCCGACGGCATGGGTGGGCACGCTTGCGGCGAGGTCGCGAGCGCGATCGTCGTCGATACGATCCTGGGTGCGGCAGAACTGTCTCTGAAGGACGCCGTGAAGGCGGCTCACCGCGCGATCATCGACGCGGTCGCGCGCGACAGCCGCTGCGAAGGCATGGGTTCGACCGTGGTTGCAGTCAGCGCGCACGACGACGCGGCGGAAATCGTGTGGGTCGGCGATAGTCGGGCATATCTCTGGAGAGCCGGGACGTTGAGCCGGGTGA
>CAZLDA010000782.1:0-1978 GCA_964557875.1 uncultured Pseudomonadales bacterium
CAACGCGGGCATCCTGCGCGACAAGTCTTTCAAGAACATGACCGACGACATGTGGGACAACATCATCAACGTGCACTTGCGGGGCACGTATCTCGTCACCAAGGCAGCGTACGACCAGATGATCGAACAGGGTCATGGCGGCCGCATCATCATGACGAGTTCCACGTCGGGTCTGCTCGGCAACTTCGGACAAACCAACTATGGCGCGGCGAAAGCGGCAACCGCCGGTTTCATGCGCTGTCTGTGGCTCGAAGGCGTGAAGTACGGCATTACCGTCAACATCCTCGCGCCCACCGCGATGTCGCGGCTCACCGAAGACATCCTGCCGGAACAGGCGAAGGACGCATTCCCGCCCGAGAAAGTGTCGCCTGCCGTGGTGTGGTTGTGCACGGACGAAGCGAAAGAGGTCAGCGGCCGGCAGTTCCTGGTCGCCGGCAACAACGTCTCGCTGCTGTCGTGGCAGATCACGCCGATCGCATCGAAGGATCAGGCCGATGCACCGTGGTCGGTGAAGAACATCGGCGAGAAGATCCTGGCCAGCAAGGACGCGTGGCCGCCCATCAATCCGATGCGCGGTTTCGGCTAAGCCGACATGCCCGGTCCGCTGACCGGTTTCTCGGTACTCGATCTATCGGCCATCGTTTCCGGGCCGCTTACGGGTGCTCTACTGGCTGATCAAGGCGCTTCCGTCATCAAGGTGGAGCGCCTCGTCGGCGACATTCAACGGCACGTCGGCAGCAGCCGTAACGGCTTCTCCGGGTTCTTCCACGTGATCAACCGCGGCAAGCGGTCGATCGCGCTCGACCTCGGCACCGAAGAAGGTCGCGGCATCGTGGAAGCGTTGGCCAAACGTGCAGACGTCGTCATTCAGAACTTTCGCCCCGGTGTGATCACACGTCTGGGGCTCGGATATGAACGACTGAATGCGCTGAATCCGAAGCTCGTCTATCTGTCGATCAGCGGTTTTGGTCAAACCGGACCACGCGCCGGCGAACGCGCCTACGATCCGATCATCCAGTTCTATTCGGGCATCGCCGCCACGCAAGGTCGCATTCACCTCGAGCATCCGGATCAGCCGGAGCAGGTGAATCAGCTTATTCTCGACAAGCTGACCGCCTACACCGGCTTCCAGGCCATCACCGCGGCGTTGCTCGAACGTTCAAAGAGCGGCAAGGGACAGCACATCGAATTGTCGATGCTCGATACGGCCATCGCGTTCCTGTGGCCCGACACCGCTGCCGATCTGATTCTGCAAGGAGACGGCGTCGATGCGCGTCCGCCCGTAGGCGCATCGGGCAACGTTGCCGAGTATCGCGACGGATGGGGCACCACGATGACTCTCTCGGACGACGAGTTCCACGGCATGTGCCGCGCGCTCGGCTGCGGCCACGTCGGTGAGGATCCGCGTTTTGCAACACTGGCCGCTCGTCAGCGGAATCGCCCTGCACTGCTCGAAGTGTTGCGCGGCGAAGTGGCCGATGCGTCGCGCAAGCTGTCGCTCGCCGAAGCAGCGGAGAAGTTCGCCGCCGAAGATGTGCCATTTGCGCGAGCGCGTCGCCTGACCGAACTGCACGAAGACCCGCAGATTGCTCACAACCAGGTATTCAGCACGCTCGAACATCCCTCGGCAGGTACATTGCGTCAGGCGCGACCCGCACCGCGATTCGGCCGCACACCGGCTGCGCCCGGCGGTCCCGCCCCGGTGTCGGGGCAACACACGCGCGAAATCCTCGCTGAACTGGGCTTGAGCGATCACACCGAAGACTGGCTCGCGCGCGGCATCGTCGCTGCGCCCTGAAAGCGCACCTATCGAAGAATCAGGAGTAGTCATCATGAATTTCGGCTTTACCGAAGAACAGGAATTGCTGCGCGACCAGGTGCGGCGATTCATGCAGGACGCGTGTCCGCTCAGCGAGGTTCGCACGCTGATGAAGAGCGCCACCGGCACCTCCCCTTCGTTGTGGCGTCAGGCCGCGGA
>CAZLDA010000783.1:0-1975 GCA_964557875.1 uncultured Pseudomonadales bacterium
CGGAACAACTTCACGTCTGGCAGCTGGACGATTGGTCCTACCAAGCAAAGCCTGGCTAGCATGTTGTAGTCAGAGCCGATGAACTGCTTATACAGGCGTGTGCGCCGCAGCGCCGCTGAACGAACCAGCCCGTGAAAGATGTTGTTGAGACGCACGCCGCGGACATAACGTTCAAAACGCAGCACCGGGTCCGGTGCATCGAGGTCGAAGGGGTCACGAGCCGAGACGCCATCCTCGACTGTTTTCTCAAACAGACAAGTGGTCGAATAGGTCAGAACAACATCGTTACGCACATCCATGACCCGCTTGAACGCCGAAAGTGCATCTGGCGCAAGCAGATCACCGCACGATACCCATTTGAACAGCGGGGCTCGAGCCAGTACGAAGCTGCGGTTGAAGTTGCGGGAAACGCCGACGTTTTCCTTGTTGCGGGCATAGCGCACGCGGCTGTCACGTGCTGCCAGGTCGCGACACCACCCCTCGGTTCCATCAGTTGACGCGTTATCGGAGATGATCAGCTCAAAGTCGCCCATGTCCTGCGCCAGGACCGATGCAACCGTCCCAGGCAGCCAGCGATCGCCGTTGAATACGGGCAGACCCAGTGAGATTGGTGGTGACATCCCGGACACGCGTCGTCAGCCGCGGTCTACGATCCGTTCGGCCGCCGTTTCGCCGCTGACAAATGCCTGGTCGGTCCAGATGTAGGCCCAGTCGCCGTATCGGCCACAGTACTCGATTCCAACATCGCGCAGCCAACCGTGAACGAGCGCAGTGGCCGGCGCCGTTTCGAGGTCGAAAATAACGTTGGCATAGGGAATATGCATGACGTGCTTGAACAGAATCCGATCGGACTCTTTGAGGACGCCGCAGCGCAACAGGTCGCGGACAACCGGCTCTATGCAGTCTTCAGGTTTGCGGTCCAACGGCCGATACTTGCGCGAGTAATAGCACTCTGCCTGCAGGCTGCCGCAACCTGCCGGTACATTTTGTGGAGACTGGAGGTGCGGAGTACTCAGTCGCGTAAAGAACACGTCGCGGTCGTAGAAATAGCTCCAGTGCGCGTCAACCAAGTCGGCGCGATCAACTCCAAGACTCACGAGTACGAGTTCAGTGCACGCTAGCCGGTCTGCTGCCGCCCGCACGTCGTCCGGAACGCCCGCAACCATCGGAACCAACTCTGGCAACGGTATGGATGAGACCAACCGATCAAAGCTTGCGGAATGTCCATTGGAAAAGCGAATGACTCGCGCCTGCGGGTCGATACCAACCACGTCATGCCCAAGCCGGATGTCTGCAATGCTGCGAAACGGTTGCAGATAGGACGCGAAGCCACCTCGGCTGGGATAACGAAAATGATCGATGTAGTGCACGTCTTGCGTAGAGGGTTGTAGGGCACCGCGGAACACTTCTTCGAGTTTCGGCCGGTACAGACGAGGCCCGATCCAGTCGGTGTTCAATGTTGCAGCGGTCGTAGTGTGATACTTGACTGTGTACTCCATTGGGAAGGTTTCTGCGAACGTGTTGCCGTAGCTCGCACGTAGCCAGTCTTCATAGTTGCGTATCGGCGGCGCCGCTACGTTTTGGAGCGCAACGAACTCCATGAGGATCTTTGTGACGAGGTCTGTTGGTAGACCGTGGAGGTTCACCTGAGCGGGGTGCTTTATCCAGTGCCCCTTCCAATAGTTGTTCACCTTCGTCGTAAGGGTTTCGAACTTGCCCTCGATGTTGGCGGCCAGCAGATCTTGAATGCGCGTATTCTCGGTAAACGATACGTGCGGTCCCTCGTCGAAGGTCCAGCCTCCCGGAAAGGTATACGACGCGGTGTGTCCCCCAATATGGTCGTGGCGGTCATACATGGTGGCGCGGATGCCCGCCTGATGGAGCCGATAGGCGGCGCCGAACGCGGCCATGCCGGTTCCGAGTACTGCGACGTTGAGACTCATGCCTCCGCTCCTGGCTGGTGAAGCTGGCTGCG
>CAZLDA010000784.1:0-1974 GCA_964557875.1 uncultured Pseudomonadales bacterium
ACGGTGCCATGGACGGCGCCAGCAAATTCGTTCGCGGCGATGCGGTGGCCGGCATTCTGATCATGCTGATCAACATATTCGGTGGACTCGCGATCGGGATCATGCAGCACGGGCTGTCGTTCGACGTGGCGGTGAAGCACTACACGCTGCTGACGATCGGCGACGGTCTCGTTGCGCAGATTCCGTCGCTGCTGCTCTCCACCGCCGCGGCAATCATGGTGACGCGCGTCAGCAGCGAACACGACATGGGTCAGCAGGTGATCAATCAGATGTTCACCGACCCGCGTGCGCTGGGCATCTCGGCAGTGATCCTGCTGATCCTGGGCCTGGTGCCGGGAATGCCGCACGTGGTGTTCATTGCGCTTGCCGCGTGCGCCGCACTCGGTGCGCGCTACATCTCTCGCCGCGAGGCTCGCCGCGCCAGCGCGCCGGCGCCGGTTGAACCCGCGCGCGCCGATGCCTCGCCGTCGGTTGATGTTTCATGGGACGACGTCGCTCCGGTAGACGTGCTCGGCCTCGAAGTGGGCTATCGGCTCATTCCGCTCGTCGATCGCAATCAGGGCGGCGAACTGCTCGCGCGCATCAAGGGTGTGCGCAAGAAGCTGTCGCAGGAGCTCGGCCTCCTGGTGCCCTCGGTACACATCCGCGACAACCTGGATCTGTTGCCGAACAACTATCGACTGACGCTGATGGGCGTGCCGGTGGCGAATGCCGAGATCTATCCTGACAAGTGGCTGGCGATCGATCCCGGCGAAGTGTTCGGCAAGTTGAACGGCATCGCCACACGCGATCCGGCATTCGGCCTCGCGGCGGTGTGGATCGACGTATCGCACAAGGAACAGGCGCAAACGCTCGGCTACACGGTGGTGGATGCCAGCACCGTCATCGCCACGCACCTCAACCAGATCATGCAGGACCACGCAGCCGAACTGCTCGGGCACGACGAAGTGCAGAAGCTGCTCGAGATTCTGGCTGCGTCGGCGCCGAAGCTCGCAGAGAAGCTCGTGCCCGACAGCCTGTCGATCTCGGTGTTGCTGAAAGTGCTGCAGAACCTGCTGCGCGAAAAAGTGCCGATACGCGACATCCGCACAATTGCGGAAAGCCTGATCGATGCGGCCGGACGCACCAAAGATCCGGAAGCGCTTACCGCCGCAGTGCGCGTTTCGCTCGGCCGGCTGATCGTGCAGAACGTCTACGGCCACGGCGACGCGCTCGACGTGATCACGCTGGACCCTGAACTGGAGCAGCTGCTGATTCGCGCACGTGCGCAAGGTCCTGCCGACGCTCCGGCGATCGAGCCCGGCATGGCGGAACGCCTGCAGCGGTCCATTGCGACTGCGTGCGAGCGTCAGGAGATCTCCGGCAAGCCGTCTGTGTTGCTCGTCGCAGGTGCGGTGCGTTCGCTGCTGGCGCGGTTCGTGCGCTTCAGCAACCGGCTCGTGCACGTTCTTTCGTATGAAGAAGTTCCCGACAACCGGCAGATCACGGTTGTTGCAACGATTGGAAGAAGTTGATTCGGCAGATGTCGATTTCGAAACAGGTGAGGTGAGCGATGAACGCAAACGTCTTTTCCGCGCGAACCGTCAAGGAAGCGCTACGCAAGGTCCGCGAAGTTCTCGGGCCCGATGCCGTGATCATCAACGAGACGCGTCGACAGGGTTTTGTCGAGATCACCGCGAGCGGCGATTATCCGCAAGCCCGTGAAGCGGTGCGCGTGCGTCGCAGCGAGACCGCGCAATACGCCGAGAAGCTTCGCGGACTCGGTTTCGACATGGCGTTCATCGAAACGGTGATGTCGAGCCTCGATCGCGCCGCGGGCTGGGACGTCGTAGAGCGGCAGATTGCCCGGATGATCGGCATCGCGGCGCGGCCGGTTACGTTGCCGCGCGGTCGCGTGCGGCTGATGGGTCCGCCCGGTTCCGGCAAGACGACGTCTGTCATCCGGCTCGCTGCGAATCACGTGCTGAACTTCGG
>CAZLDA010000785.1:0-1972 GCA_964557875.1 uncultured Pseudomonadales bacterium
GGCGGCAGCTCGTCGACGTTCGTCGGCAGATACGAGAGGAACTGCGCGGCGCGCGCGAACGCTTCTGCCTCGCTCGCCACTTCGTCGTCGATGGCGCCGTTGCGCGTGTGGATGCGGCTGGCGCCGAGTTCTTCCTTCGACACCTCGCCGAGCTTCGCCCAGTCCACCAGAGCGGGACCGGCGATCATCATCTGCGCAGTGTCCTTGACGATCAGCGAGTAGTGCGACGTCGACACGCGCGCGGCGCCGATGCCGGCAACCGATCCGAGCGCGAGCGATACCGACGGTGCAACCGCGAGATGCGCGACGACGGTTTCCCAACCGGCCACCTGCGGAATGTAGGTGCGGCCCGCCGTCTCGATGGTTTTCACCGAACCGCCGCCGCCCATACCGTCGACGAGACGGATGTGCGGCAGACGCAACTCGAGCGCGAGACCTTCGGCGCGCTGGCGTTTGCCTGCGATCGAGGCATCGGCCGAACCACCGCGCACGGTGAAATCGTCGCCGGAGAGAATCACCGGGCGGCCGCCGATGTCGGCGGTGCCAAGTACGAAGTTCGACGGCGTGAACGCGCGCAACTCGCCGTCGGCATCGTAGTTGCCCACGCCGGCCAGCGTGCCGATCTCGTGGAACGTGTCGGCATCGCTGATGGCCGCGATGCGTTCGCGAATGGTCAGCTTGCCGAACTCGTGTTGCCGCGCCACCTTGTCCGCGCCGCCCATCTGAAGCGCAAGCGCTTCGCGACGGCGCAGTTCGTCGATCTCTTTTTCCCAGCTCATGATCTACCGCAACTCCTTACTACGCTGCCGCCCGCACGATCCAGCATGCGGCGCCGAGCGAAACGCCGGCGCTCGTCAGGTTCGCCTGCAGCTGTTCGCGCACCGCAGCGATCACGCGAGCGCGGATCGATGACTCGACGCCCGCCAACGAGCGGCTCAAGGGGCCGACTTCGCAGATCTGTTCGAGCGCCGTGTCGATGTTGCCGCCGATGGTGAGCGTTGCAGTAAGCGGATCGATCGAAATCGACTTGAAGCCGGCGCCGGTGAGGATCTCGCGCACGTAGTCGGGCTCGGCGAATGCGAACGGACCGGGTGCGCGTGGTTCCATCGCAGGTTGCGGCGGCAGCAACGGTTGCGCGACGGAGTAGGGCACGGAAATCCATGGGTTGAGCTTCGGCGGTTGCCAGCAAACGAAGCACAGCCTGGCCGACGGGCGCAGCGCGCGATGGAGATTCGTGAACGCGGCGGTGGGGTCGCTGAAGAACATCACGCCAAAACGCGAGAACAGCACATCGTATTGGGTGTCGAATCGCGCTTCTGCGGCATCCGCGAGCGTGAACGTAGCGGCGAGACCTTTCGCAGCCGCGCGTTCGCGAGCACGCGCGAGCATCGGTTTCGAGATGTCCACGCCGGTTGCGATGGCGCCGGCTGCGGCGAAACGCAGCGTCGTATCGCCGCAACCACAGCCGACGTCGAGCACTTTGTCTCCCGCGTTGACCGGACACCTGTCGAGCGTCGCGTCGCCGATCGGTGCGAGCATCGCGTCCATTCGATCCTGTCGCTTCGTCCACGTGGCGCCGGCTTCGCCGTTCCAGTATTCGATCTGCTCGTCGTTGCCTTTCTTCGTTTGCATCTCGAGCCTCTATGAATTCAGGGAATCAACACGACACGACCGAAAGCGCTGCGGCCCTCGATGTAAGCGTGAGCCGCCGCTGCGTCGCGCAACGGAAACTGTTTGTCGACGACCATCTTCAGCGCGCCGGATGCCACGTCTTTCACGTGGTTTTCGATCATCTTCCGCACGCGGGGTGTGGTGATCTCGGCGCCGAGAAACACACCGGTTATGGACTGATTCTGGCCGAGCAGCGATTGAATATCATATTGGCGTTCGCCGCGGCTCGCATTGCCTACGGTAACTACGCGGCCGCGATAGCCGATGATTTTCAGGCTTTGCGCGAGCACGTCGCCGCCGA
>CAZLDA010000786.1:0-1714 GCA_964557875.1 uncultured Pseudomonadales bacterium
AATCACCGGCATCACGCCGCGCAGCGGCGCAAACACACCCAACCAACTGAACACGTGAGCGCGCAACCCGATCCGGCCAGTTCCGGCCGCTGGTTCAACGGCTGGCGCATCGCCACCGCCCCTCCGAATCCGAAGGACCCCCGCGAGGTCGCCCCTGCACGAACCTGGCTCCTGCAATCCGCCTGGCGCCGTCATGGCCTCATCCATCCGGCGGAGGTTCCGTAGCCGCCTGCAGGTGACGCACGACGGCGGAATCCGGCATATTGGCCGATCGAATCCGCACGCACGTTCATGCTCGAGACGTTTCTCGCCGAACTGAAGCGCCGCAAGGTATTGCGCGTCGTGGGTGCCTACGCGGTGGTCTCGTGGGGCGTGCTGCAGGTCATCGACAAACTGTTCCCGGCGCTGATGTTGCCGCCATGGACCATCACGTTCGTCGCCGTGCTGCTGATCATCGGGCTGCCGATCACCGCGATCATCACGTGGGCATTCGAGATCACGCCCGACGGTATCCGCCGCACAGCGTCCGATTCGGAACCGGGTACCGCGGGCGCCGGCTGGCTCGAGACGGCCCTGCTCGTCGCAATCGTCGTCGCGGTCGGTATCTCGTTCGTGCAACTACGCGAACGGATGGCTGCACCTGAAGCCGCAACCACGCCTTCAACCCAAGCAACGGCAGCCACCACGGCTGCGAACTCGATCGCGGTGCTGCCCTTCACCAGTTTCAGCGAAGACGCCGAAAGCAACTACTTCGCTGACGGCCTTACTGAGGAACTGATCAACGAACTCGCCAACATCCCGGGTATGAAGGTGTCGGGCCGAACCTCCTCGTTCTACTTCAAGAACCGCAACGAAGACCTGCGCGAGATCGGCCGCACGCTGGGCGTTTCACAAGTGCTCGAAGGCAGTGTGCGCCGCTCCGGCGACAAGCTGCGCATCACCGTGCAGTTGATCTCCACATCGGACGGGTTCCACCTGTGGTCGCAGACCTACGACCGCCACCTGGACGATATTTTCGCCATTCAGGACGACGTGGCGATGAACGTCGCGTCGGTGCTCGAGATGAAAATCGGTGCGCCCAACCGCGAAGGCACCGATGCCATGCACGACATGGAAGACTATCGCTTGTACCTGATCGCGCTTGCATTGCTGCGTGAGCGCGCGCGGGAGCCGCTGACGCAGGCGCGCGAACTGTTCACGCAACTCAAAACCCGCGAACCCGACAACGCCGATGCGCTTGCCGGCTACACACAGGCGACGATGTTGCTGGCCGGCACATATATGACGCTCGATTTCGAGACAGCGACAAAAGACGCGATTGCCGCAGTGGAACACGCACTGGAAGTGGATCCGAATTCGGTCAGCGCGAACGTCGCTGCCGGCGCCGCGTACACGGTGCTGCTGCATCGCACGGACGACGAGCGTTATCGCGTGCAGGCCGAGCGCACGCTGGCGCGCGCCGTTGAACTGGCGCCTGAAGATCCCGACGCGCTTGCTACATACGGCACGCTGCTAAACGAAATGGGCAACTACGAATCCGCGTACGAATTGCTGCGGCGCGCCGCAACCCGCGATCCGCTGTCGCGCGTCGCGCAGGCGCAGTTGATCACTTCGCTCGAAGGCCTGGGACGTCTCGCCGAGGCACGCGAAAAGTTGATCACGCTCGGGCAGATGTATCCCGACTATGTCTTTCCGCAACTCGAGCTCGGCCAAC
>CAZLDA010000786.1:1724-1960 GCA_964557875.1 uncultured Pseudomonadales bacterium
CGCGCTGCCGTATCTGCAAAAGGCGCACGCATCGAAGACCAGCCCGCGTGCCACATTCGCGCTCGCGCTCGCGTACCTGAACCTGGGCCTCGAAGACGAAATGCGCGCAACGCTTGCGCAGCTCGAATACTCGCCGTTGTCGGTGCCGTTCGGCGAAGTCATTCTGCTCAATTCGCGCGGCGACGTGGCCGGCAGTTTTCGTCTCGCGCAAACGCAACTCGAAAAGACGAGCGATC
>CAZLDA010000787.1:0-1959 GCA_964557875.1 uncultured Pseudomonadales bacterium
CGCTGCGCGCTCGACGAGAATCACCCGGTTCGCGGAACCGTTGCCGAATATCGCCTGCAAACGCTGCGGCAACTCGCATGCGAGTTCGATGCCGGTGAAGCCGCCGCCACCAATAATCACCGTTTTTCGCGCGAGCGATTCCGGTCGTTTTGGCAATGCGGCCAGATGTGTTTCCAACGCGGCGGCGTCGGCCACTTGATCGATACTGAATGCGTGTTCGGCGAGACCCGGGATCGGCGGACGATTCAGTTCGCTACCGGTCGCCAGCACGAGGCGGTCGTAACTCAGTTTGAATCGATGACCTTGCCCGTCCATCGCGGACACGGACCGCGCGTTCACGTCGATCGTCTCCACTTTGCCTTCCACGAATCGGATGCCGGTCGCCGCTAACTATTCTACCAACGGTGCCTTCATGTCGTGCGGGGCGGCTTCATGCAATCGCGGTCGCAGGTGCAGCACGGGCTGCGGTGCGATCACGGCCACCTCGACGGAAGTCTCGCGCGCCGCCGCGTCGATCACGCGCACAGCGCCGAGCGCGCTCCAGAGTCCGGCGAAACCCGCCCCAACGACCAATATCCGCTGCGTCATGTCATTGCCTCGGTGTATTCGGCGTCGGCGCGGCACGACGGCGTTTGCGCTTGTGGGGTGTGTCCAGCGGCGCATGGCCGTCAGGACGCGTGTTCATGCGATCGGCGAGCCACACTTTGATTTCGCCCGCGAAACGTTGCGGCATCTTGCGGCCAACAGCACCGGCGAGGTCCGCGAGCGTCGTCGCGGCCAGTTCGTCGCGCATGCGCCGCTCTGCACGCAACATCACCGCGTGAATGCCGCACACACCCGACGTGGCCCATGCCGGCGCGTTGCCGCCGAAGATGGGACAGCGGCCGCGGATGTCCTGGCAATCGAACAGCGGCTTCTTCCCTTCGATTGCATCAACTACGTCGAGCACCGAGATGCGATCGGGCGCGCGCGCAAGGCGATATCCACCGCGAACACCCGCGATGGCGGTGACGATGCCGGCCTTCTGCAGCTTCGGAAAAATCTTTGCGACGAACGACGGCGAAATGCCCTGCAGCTCGGCGAGGTCGCGACTGCTCGCCGGTTCTGCATCCGGATCGACCAGCCACAACAGGCAGTGCAATCCGTATTCGACCTTGTTTCCGATGTGTGCCATAACGCGGACTATGTTAGTCCGCGTTTAACAGACGATGCAACGCTGCACCGAAGCGGTACCATGCCGGTGCGGATTTCGAGGGGCCAACCATGCCGATGGATGTGAAGACTCACGTGGCGCTGGGGCTCGACAGACCTACGCCATTGGAAGTGAACGGGCGATCCAACATGGACATCGCCCCTTCGCTGGAGCACCCCGGCGACGCGCCGTATCACCCCTGCCCCGAAGCGTTTCCGGACAAGTCCGTTGCCAGAGGCGACCTTACACGGCACACCGAGTGGACTCAGTCGCGCATTTACCCGAAGACGGCGCGCGACATATTCGTTTACACCCCGCCCAAACTCGACAAATCACGCCCCGCCGCGCTGATCGTGTTCAACGACGGCTTCCTTTACGTCAACGGAAAGGGGCCAGTGCGCGCAACGAAGGTGCTCGACAGCCTTCACGCGAGCGGTTCGATAGAGCCGACGGTGGCGGTGTTCGTGAATGCGGGGCGCGTGCTGGACCCCGACAACGCCGATCGCACGATGATGAACGACCCGGCGCTTACCCAGCGCAGCCTCGAATACGATTCGCTCACACCGGATTACGGCACGTTCCTGCTCGAAGAAGTGTTGCCGTTCGTGGTGCGCGAGCACGGCATCACGATCACCGACGATCCCGAACGACGCACCATCTGCGGCGTCAGCAGCGGAGGCATCTGTGCGTTCACCGTCGCCTGGCTGCACACTGACAGCTTCCGCCGCGTGTTGAGCCACTGTGGTTCGTTCACGAACATCCGCGGC
>CAZLDA010000788.1:0-1955 GCA_964557875.1 uncultured Pseudomonadales bacterium
CGGCAACTACCTCGGCGCCGTACTCGACCGCAACGGTCTGCGGCCAAGCCGTTACTACATCACGGACGACAACATGTGCATCATGGCGTCGGAAGTGGGCGTGTTGCCGGTCGATCCGGAACACGTCGTTGCCAAGGGGCGTCTGCAGCCCGGCAGGATGTTCCTGATCGACTTCGAACAGGGGCGCATGATCCCCGACGAGGAAATCAAAGGGGAATTCGCGCAACGGCACCCGTTCCGGAAATGGCTCGACGAAGAACGCGTCGAACTGAGCGATCTGTCGGCAAACGGCGAATCGCACGGCTTCCACCCCGAAGACCTGATGCAGCGAATGCAGGCGTTCGGTTACACGCAAGAAACCATGCAGTTCATGCTGCTGCCGATGATTCGCGAGGGTCGCGATCCGCTCGGCTCCATGGGCAACGACGCTGCACTGGCCGTGATGTCCGAAAAGCCGCGCATGCTGTACGACTACTTCAAGCAGCTGTTCGCACAAGTCACGAACCCGCCGATCGATTCGATTCGCGAAGAAGTGATCATGGCGCTCGAGTGCTACATCGGGCCCGAAGCGAACATGCTGGAGGTGTCGCAGGCAAATGCGCACCGGCTGCGCATTCCACATCCGATTCTGACGAACGAAGAAGTCGCGGCGCTGAAACACATCGATTATCGGGGCTGGAAGTCGCGCACCATCGACATCACGTTCCCGCGCGGTTCCGGCAAGACCGGCCTGCTCGAAGCGCTTGATCGCGTCTGCAACGAAGCGAGCCAGGCGATCGCCGATGGCATGAGTCTGGTGGTGCTAACCGACCGCGCGATCTCGGCGACCCGGGTGCCGATCAGTGCATTGATTGCCACGGGCGCGGTGCACCATCACCTCGTCCGCACGCACGCGCGCACGCAGATCGGAATCATCGTGGAGACCGGCGAGGCGCGCGAAGTTCACCATCACTCGCTACTGATCGGATACGGCGCCGACGCAATCAACCCGTATCTCGCGTTCGAGGCGATCTGGCAAGCGCGCGCCGACGGCACGCTCGAGGCGCCGCACATCAAGAGCGACGACGACGTGGTGTACGCCTATCGCAAGGCCACCGCCAAAGGCATCTTGAAGATCATGGCGAAGATGGGCATCTCGACGCTGCAGTCGTACAAAGGTGCGCAGATCTTCGAAGCAATCGGCCTGGCTGACGACGTCATCAACCGTTGCTTCGCGGGCACTGCGAGCCGCGTACAAGGTGTCGGCTTCGACATCCTGGTGGAGGAACTGCAACGCCGCCACCAGATCGGGTATCCGGGCCGCGACGTCGTCGCGTTGCCCGTTCTGCCGAACCCGGGCGATTTCCATTGGCGCAAAGGCGGCGATCGCCACATGTGGGACCCGACCGCCATCGCTGAACTGCAGGTTGCGGCGCGTACCAATAGCGAAGACGCGTACTGGCGTTTCGCGAAGCACACGAACGAGGAAGCGACTCGTAACTCGATGCTACGCGGCCTTATCACGTTCAACACGACGGTGAATGGCGGGCCCGTGCCGATCGAAGAAGTCGAGACCGAGAAGGAAATCGTCCGACGATTCGTCACGGGGGCGATGAGTTTCGGTTCGATCTCGCAAGAAGCACACGAGACGTTGGCAATCGCCATGAACCGGATCGGCGGCAAGTCGAACACGGGCGAAGGCGGCGAAGATCCGATCCGCTTCATTCCGTTGCCGAACGGCGACTCGAAGCGATCGGCGATCAAGCAGGTGGCCAGCGGCCGGTTCGGCGTCACCATCAACTATCTGACGAACGCCGACGAGTTGCAGATCAAGATCGTACAGGGCGCGAAGCCCGGCGAAGGCGGCGAGCTGCCGGGCCGCAAAGTCGACGAGTACATTGCAGGTATCCGCCACTCGACGCCCGGTGTCGGCCTCATCAGCCCGCCGCCGCACCACGACATCTATTCGATCGAAG
>CAZLDA010000789.1:0-1946 GCA_964557875.1 uncultured Pseudomonadales bacterium
TCTGCGAAGGCATCAAGCACGGCGTGCGCAAAGTGAACATCGACACCGACCTGCGTCTCGCCAGTACCGCAGCGTTGCGCAAGTTCCTCGCGTTGAACAAGAAGGAATTCGATCCGCGCAAATATCTCGCAGAGACGACGAAGGCGATGACGAAAGTGGTCGTCGAGCGCTACGAAGCGTTCGGCACTGCGGGTAAGGCGTCGAAGCTCAAACCGTTGCAGCTCGAAGACATGTTCAAGCTCTACGAGAAAGGTACGCTGGACCCGGTCGTCAACTGACACCATCGCCGTGACCGATGTCGGCTTCGATCCGCAGGCGCTACGCACCTCACTGAAGCCGTTAGTTCCTGGAGAACGCGCGATCCTCACTCCGCAGGAGGATCGCTATCTGCGTCACTACGGTATCCACTTCGGCGAATCGCACGAAGGCATCGAACACTGGTTCGGCAAAGTGCCGAGCCCGAATCACGACATCGCCGCACATCTGTGGCGCCCGCGCGACGCTGTCGGCACGTCTGTAGTCGTACATGGTTACTACGATCATGTCGGGCTGTACCGACACCTGATAAACCATCTGATCGAACGCGGTTACGCGGTGCTTTCGTTCGATCTGCCCGGACACGGTCTGTCATCCGGAAGCCCCGCAACGATCGCCACGTTCGACCACTACGTAGAAGCGTTCGACGCTTGCCTTGCCGCGCTGGGTGAACACCTGCCGAAGCCGTGGCACCTGTTCGGGCAGAGCACGGGCGGCGCGATCGCCATGGAGTGGTTGCTGGCGAACGGGCTGAGGCGCGCGACGTCCCCGTTCGAGCACGTCATTTTGTTGGCGCCGCTGGTGCGTCCCGCGAACTGGGGTATGGGTCGCATCATGTATCAGGTGGCGCGGCGCCTGGTGACGGAACGACCGAGGGGCTTGAGCGACAATGCCGACAATCCCGAGTTTCTGACGTTCCTGCGCGAACGCGATCCGTTACAGGCGAAGACCCTACCCGTGCAGTGGGTGACCGCGATGGTCGAATGGATGCGCCGTTTTGAGACGCGTCCGGCGACGGATATCGCCCCGCTCGTGGTACAAGGTCAGTCGGATAAGACCGTCGATTGGCGGTACAACATGAAGGTGATCGAGCGCCTCTTCGCTCCGCAGATCGTCTATCTGCCCGAAGCGCGCCACCACCTCGTGAATGAGTCGCCGGCGTTGCGTGAGCGCGTGTTTGCGGCGATCGATCAACGTCTCGAGCAAGGACTCTTGGCCTAACCCCTCTCTTAGCCCAACCGTTGGAGGATCGAAGATGTTTCGTACGTCTCTTTTGATTGCGTTGTTTGCGCTGTTCGGTCTGTCGGCTCACGCCGCGACCCCGAGCGAAGAGTTGTCCTATGACGGCCTGCAGCGTCGCGACAGCAAAGTGTTCGAGCATCTGTGGGTGCGTAAGTACTTCGAAGTGCGCAGCTATGACAAGGTCATTTTCAAACCGTCGCACATCGAATATCGCCCGGTGATGAAGGGGACGGCCGGGTCAGAGGCCGGCTTTCCGTTGACGCAGCGGCAAAAGGACTCGCTCAGCGAAATCATGAATACGGCGTTTCAGGCGGAGCTCGCGAAGAGCAAATCGTTCACGCTAACGACCGAACCCGGCCCGGACGTACTGATCATCCGCGGCGACCTGCTCGACGTGGTGTCGTTCGTGCCGCCGAAGGAGAGCGGCAAGGGCGATCTGCTCAGCATGGCCGACATCGGCGAAGCGACGCTGTCGATGGAACTCTACGATTCGATGTCCGACGCGATCGTGGTGCGTGCGATCGAACGCGTCGCCGCCAAACACGATCCGAAGGCGCCGCCTACCACCGCAGCCGATGCGGTGAAAGCAACTGCAACGCAGTGGGCGGGCATCTTGCGTGAACGTCTCGACGCCGCGGCGAGCATCCCGATCAACCAGTAGGCCGTCT
>CAZLDA010000790.1:0-1945 GCA_964557875.1 uncultured Pseudomonadales bacterium
AGACGAACGACGGCCGCGTGATCTGGGACGTTTCGCAATACGCGTTCGTCGAAGGCGAAGCGCCGCCGAGCGTGAACCCATCGCTGTGGCGTCAGGCGAAGCTGAACAACGCGTATGGCCTGTTCAAGGTCACCGACGGCATCTTTCAGGTGCGCGGTTACGACATCTCGAACATGAGTGTCATCGAGTCGCCGAACGGCCGCATCCTGGTCGACCCGCTCACGTCTACCGAAACCGCCGCCGCCGCGCTCGCGCTCGTGAATCGCGCGCTGGGAGAACGGCCGATCATCGCGGTGATTTTTACACACAGCCACGTCGACCATTTCGGCGGCGTTGCCTCCGTCGTCGATCCCGAAGCGGTTCGAAGCGGCAAAACGCAGGTCGTCGCGCCAGCGGGTTTCATGGCAGAAGCGCTCAGCGAGAACGTGCTGGCCGGTCCCGTGATGGGCCGACGCGCGCAGTACATGTACGGAAACAACCTTTCACGCGACGCGCGCGGCCATGTCGACACGGGGCTCGGCAAGGGACCGGCGGTGGGTGGTCTGTCGATCATCGAGCCGACGATCACGGTCGATCACACCGGCCAGGAACTCGACATCGACGGCGTACATTTCGTGTTTCAGTACGTGCCCGATTCGGAAGCGCCGGCGGAAATGACGTTCTTCCTGCCGCGGTTCCAGGCATTCTGCGGCGCGGAGATCGTGTCGCACACGATGCACAACCTGTACACGCTGCGCGGCGCAAAAGTGCGCGACGCAGCGAAGTGGGCCGGCTACATCGATCAGGCGATCGACCTGTTCGGAACGGATACCGAAGTCGTCTTCAACAGCCACCACTGGCCCGTTTGGGGCAACGCGCAAGTGCTCGACTACATGAAGAAGCAGCGCGACATGTATGCGTACATCCACGACCAGACGCTGCATCTCGCATCGATGGGACTCACACCACGGCAGATCGCCGAGACGATCAAACTGCCGCAAAGCCTCGAACAAACCGCTGCCGATCGCGGCTACTACGGCACGCTGAAGCACAACGCGAAGGCCGTGTATCAGTTCTACTTCGGCTGGTTCGACGGCAATCCGGCAAACCTCGATCCGCTGCCGCCGCCGGAACTCGGCAAGCGGTATGTCGACGCGATCGGCGGCCCAGCGAAAGTGTTAGAGGTTGCACAGGCCGCGTTCGATTCCGGTGACTACAGGTGGGCCGCATCGCTGCTCGACAACCTCGTGTTCGCGCAACCCGACGATGTGGCCGCGAAGGATCTGCTGGCGCGCACCTACGATCAGCTCGGGTATCGCGCGGAGTCTGGTCCGTGGCGCGACTTCTATCTCACCGGCGCACAGGAGCTGCGACACGGAGTGGACGCTGCAAGCCCTGGTCTCGGCGGATTGCTCGCCAGCGTGCCGATCGAGTCGATACTCGCGTCGATGGCGACGCGGATCGACGGCGCCGCAGCGGAGGGCAAGCACATTACCGTTAACGTGACGTTCACCGATCTGAAACGCACGTTCGTGCTCGAACTCGAGAACTCGGTGTTGCATCATAAAGAGATGCAACCGAAGAAAGACGCGGACGTCACCGTGCGGCTAACGAAGGAATTCTGGCTGCAGTTCCTCGGGAGGCAGGCGTCGGTGAAAGACCTCGTCTTCTCCGACTCGCTCGACATCGAAGGCAATCGGTTGGCGCTCGTGTCGTTGTTGAGGCTCGTGCAACCTGCAACGGCAGGATTTCCGATCGTGACGCCCGCTTCGATCGCACAGTGAACGAAACGGGATCCGACGCAGGAGGACTCTCGGAAGCGGAGGCACAGGCGCGCCTCCACAGCGAAGGCTACAACGAACTGCCGCAGGCCGATCGGCGCTCGCCGCTGCGCATCGTCGTGGAAGTGATGCGCGAACCGATGCTGTTGCTGCTGGTTGGCGGCGGGCTCGTCTATCTCGCGTTG
>CAZLDA010000791.1:0-1943 GCA_964557875.1 uncultured Pseudomonadales bacterium
GCATGCCACCTTGTTTGTGGATGTACGTCATACCCCCGAGACTGCCGCCGCCCATCGTGCTGCCGTGGTACGCGTTTTCGCGGCTGATGATGACGGTTCGGTCGGGTTGACCGACGGTGGCCCAATAGTGACGCACCATACGAATGACGGTGTCGTTCGCCTCGGAACCGGAACTGGTGAAGAACACGTGCTTCATGTGCGGCGGCGTCACCTCCGCCAGCAGTTCGGCCAATCGAATGGCCGGCGGATGCGCACACTGGAAGAAGCTGTTGTAGAACGGCAACTCCGACATCTGCCGCGTAGCCGCCTCGATCAGTTCTTTCCTGCCGTAGCCGACGTTGACACACCACAGCCCCGACATTCCGTCGAGCATCTTGTGGCCATTCGCGTCGTAGATGTACACGCCTTCGCCGCGCGTTATGACGCGCGTACCTTGTGCCGCCAACGCTTTGCTGTCGGTGCACGGATGCAGGTAATGCGCCGCATCGGCGCGTTGCCATTCTTCGAATGTACGTTCTTTCATTGCGACACCCGTTAGACATTCAGGAGCAGGTGTTCCCGCTCCCAGGGGCTGATCACCTGGAAGTACGTCTCGTGCTCCACACGCTTGATCGCGCAATAGAGCTCAACGAATCCGTGGCCGAGGATGTCGTGCAACGGCGAGCACGCTTCCATCAGGTCGAGCGCAGCAAACAGGTCGCGCGCAAATCCTTGCTCTGAAAGATACGCGCTGCCCGTTGTTGCCTCGCTGGGCGTCAGACCTTCCACCACACCCATATAGCCGCACGCTAACGACGTCGCTATGGCGAGATACGGATTCACGTCTGCGCCGGGGATACGATTCTCGACGCGCCGATTTTCCGGATCCGCATTCGGCACGCGCAACCCCACCGTGCGATTGTCGTATCCCCAGTGCACGTTGATCGGCGCTGCAAGATGCCGCGTAAAGCGTCGATACGAATTCACGTACGGTCCGAATATCACCAGCGCCTCGGGTACGTAGCGCTGCAGACCGCCGATGAACGAGCGGAACATCGGGCTGTCCGTGCCATCGGGCAACACGAACAAGTTCTGTCCCGTCTTCGCGTCGACGACGCTTTGATGCAAGTGCAGCGCGCTGCCGGGCTCGCCTTCCATCGGCTTCGCCATGAACGTTGCATAGATGCCGTGCTTCAATGCCGCTTCGCGCGCGATTCGCTTGAACAGGAACACCTGATCGGCGAGTTCCAAAGGGTCGCCGTGCAGGAAGTTGACCTCGAGTTGTCCTGCACCGTCTTCATGCGATAGCGAGTCCGCGTCGACTTCCATCGCTTCGCAATAGTCGTAGATGTCTTCGATGATCGGGTCGAATTCATTCACCGCATCGATGCTGTAAGAACGACCGGCGCCTTCCTTCCTGCCGGCACGACCAATCGGTGCCTCGAGTGGATAATCCGGGTCCTTGTTCTGCTGCACGAGGTAGAACTCGACCTCGGGCGCAATGATCGGCTTCCAGCCCTTATCCGCATACATCTTGAGGATGCGCTTCAGTACCTGCCGCGGCGCATGCTCGAGCGGCACCATGCCCTGGCGATAACAATCGACGATGACGCTTGCCGTCGGCTCCGATGCCCATGGAACTGAGCGCATCGTGTTGAAGTCGGGTACCAGCAGAAGATCGCGGTCGATGTCGAATCGATCGTCATCCACGGCGCCATAGTCGCCCGTGACGCCCTGAATGAAGATCGATTCGGGAATGCGCAGGTTGTGTTTGAGGAATTTGTTGGCCGGAAAGAACTTGCCTCTCGCAACTCCTGCAATATCGGGAACGATTGCCTCGACTTCGTCGATCTTGTGTTCAATCAGCCACTTTTCGGTATCACTCGACATAACTCACGGAGGGTTTCGAAATGGGTCGCAATTCTACAGCGGAACGACATTGACCCCAACGTGGCTCACGTCAA
>CAZLDA010000792.1:0-1940 GCA_964557875.1 uncultured Pseudomonadales bacterium
CCGATCCCGGAAGAAGTCTGACCGGTCCCGATGCCGTAGCGCGAAGCACACCCCTACACCGGAGACGAAAAACAGTAGCGACAGCCGAAACTCGTGCATGAAGCCGACGAAGACCTCCAGAACAGGACTCGACGGGTCGTTGCGGATCATCGGTATGCCATTCGGAATGAAAGGCATCGCCGCGTGAAAGAAGATCAGCAGTCCAAAGGCGATCACGCGCAACCAATCGAGGTCTGCGCGTCGCGACTTGATACCGAGATCGTCGGGATGGTGAGGGAGGCTCGGTGAGCGTTGCATCGGGAACTCCGTGGCTGATCGATCGCGCATTTGAGCGCGCTCGACAGTTCCGACTCTCCCGGAAACGTCGCGACATCGTCCTGAATTCGAAATCCGAACGGTATTTCAGGAATTCGAAAGAGATTCGGCGCGGTAGGCCGTGGGTACAGTGCCGTAGCGCGCACGGAACGCCGTGTTGAACGACGACATCGAGCGAAATCCGACATCGAGTGCCAGTGTCAGGACCGGGGTGCGCGGTTCGCTGGTGAGTCGTCGGGCGGCTTCTTCCAGTCGATAGTTGTTCACGAACTGACTGAAGTTCCGGTACCCGAGCTGTTGGTTGATGGCGCGACGCAGGTGGTGTTCCGAAACTCCGAGGCGAAGCGCGAGCTGGCCGATCCGCAACCCGTGCTCTGCATAGAGGCGTTGGTCCGTCATGAGTCGCAGCAACTCGACGATGAGTGGGTCCATAGGCGGTTGGGGAAGCTCGGGAAGGGACGCTGCGTTGGCCTGGGCGGCAACCAGTTCGAACGAGGGATTCAATCTGAGGAATGCGAGGTTTATGGCGAACGAGAGCGCAAACAATGCGCCCATCCCGATGAGCTCCACCTCGGTTGGCACGCGCCATCGCGACAGAAGCTCCACGCTGGCGACAACTGCCACCGCGACGACGAGTGCCACTATGAACGCCGCCCGCAGCTGCCGGCGCACCTCGACCAGATCATGCTCGCGGCCTCTCCAGACGACGAAAGCGGCCACGCCGACCAATGCCAGCTTCGCGAACTGAACGATGAACACGAGGATCGGCAGGGTGTCCCGCTCGAACGTCACCCATGCGGCGGCAGCCGTGTAGGCGAGCGCCACGCCGCTCAGTGCTCTTGGGAGCTTCGGCCCGTCGTCGAACACGATCCACGTGAACACGAGCAGGAGCAGCGGAATCAGTTCCGAAACCAGGGCGAGGGCCAGGAACGTCAGCGGCGCACCCCCTGCTACAGCGATCGGCATGACGAGGTATGCCACGACGGCCAGCGACAGGGTGCTTCCTAGGACGCGCACGCGAACCGGATTTCGCGACGAGGCGAAAGCAACCGCACTCAACAGCGCCTGCGAGGCGGCGAGCAAGCGCAGCACGGCGATTGCGTTCATCATCAGGCGAGTATGCCACGTGAATTCGCCCGCTGCGCCAGAGCCAGCTTGTTGGGACGTTCGTTCATCCCAGGCGCTTCTCGAAGCGGCTCTTGTATCCACGCAACTGTATCCACGCGACGTCGTCCCATCGATCGAAATCCCACCGCGCAGCTGAACGATCATCGCAGGAGTTTCTCCGACTGACTGAGGCGGCGCGACCTCGCGCTCTGCCGCAGCCCATTGCGGCACTTTGTCCTATTGTTTATGGTCGGCCGCCTTCTCCACTTCATAGCCAAGGATCGATCGCCGTGGACTACCTGCCGCTACGCGTCGACCAACGCCGTTGATGGCGTACCGCGCAATCGCCGTCGCGCTGCTGATGGGTCCCGGTGTCGCGCTCGCCGAAGACGCGAAGGAAACACCGGATGCGATCGAGCAGGTGCTGGTCATCGGCTCCGCCTCGGTGACACAGCGCCTCAATGGGGTAGGCAGCGCCTCCATCATCGATGCCGAGACGCTGCGACTGGTCGGACAGA
>CAZLDA010000793.1:0-1936 GCA_964557875.1 uncultured Pseudomonadales bacterium
ACACCGAATACGTGGTGCCCGACGTGCTGGTGCGTCGCGAACGCGAAAAGTGGCTCGTCGAGTTGAACCCCGAAACGGCGCCGCGTGTTCGCATCAACGCGCAGTACGCCAACATGGTGCGTCGCGCCGACTCCGGCGACACGAACACCTACCTGCGCGACAACCTGCAGGAGGCGCGCTGGTTCCTGAAGAGCCTGATCAGCCGGAACGAAACGCTGCTGAAGGTGGCTACCAAGATCGTCGAACACCAGCGGGGTTTCCTGGAGTACGGCGAGGAGGCCATGAAGCCACTCGTGCTACACGACATCGCCGAAGCCGTGTCGATGCACGAATCGACCATTTCCCGCGTCACGACGCGCAAGTACATGCACACGCCACGCGGCATTTTTGAGCTGAAGTACTTCTTCTCGAGCCACGTCGGCACCAGCACCGGCGGCGAAGTTTCGAGCACCGCGATTCGAGCACTGATCAAAAAACTGACCGCCGAAGAGAACCCTCGAAAGCCGTTGAGCGACAGCAAGATCACGGCGATACTCAAGACCCAGAAGATCAATGTAGCGCGGCGTACGGTTGCCAAATATCGCGAGCTACTGTCGATTCCCCCGTCGAACGAACGCAAACGACTCGTTTGAGCCTGTGTCGTATTTCCAATACGGCGCGAGTTCCCTTCCTGCAGCACCCCGCTGCTCTTCCGTCCCATCAGGAGAACGCCCATGCAGTTGAGCATTACCGGGCATCACATCGATGTCACCGAAGCATTGCACAGGTACGTCACTCAGAAGTTCGTGAGGCTGGAACGCCACTACGACCACATCACCAACGTTCACGCCGTGTTATCCGTCGAGAAGCTGATCCACAAGGCGGAAGCGACCGTGCACACGAGCGGCGCCGAATTGTTCGCCGACTCGGTCTCCGAAGACATGTATGCGGCCATCGATGCGCTGGTCGACAAGCTCGACCGCCAGATCGTCAAGCACAAGGAAAAGACCCGCACGAACAATCACCGCGGCAACTCCTGAGTCGACTTTCTAATGGCCGGAGCGATGCGGATTGAAACGCGATTTGAAACGTCATGAAGCTGGTCATCATCAGCGGCCGGTCCGGATCTGGTAAGAGCACCGCACTGCACGTACTCGAAGACGCGGGTTTCAACTGCATCGACAATTTTCCGGTGGGGCTATTGCCGGCCATGGTCCACACCGCGTTGCGCGACCCGCAACAACACAGCCAGCGCATGGCGGTGAGTATCGACGCGCGCAACTCGGCTGCGGATCTGCGGCGCTTCCCGGAAATTCTGCTGTCGCTCGACCGGATGGATCTCGACTGCGAAGTAATCTATCTCGATGCGCTCGGCCCCACGCTGGTGAAACGGTTCAGCGAAACGCGGCGCCGCCATCCGCTGACGAACGAAACGACCGATCTTCGTCAGGCCATCGAGGCTGAGCACGAGTTGTTGGCGAGCATCGCCGACCTCGCCGATCTCGTGATCGATACGACCCATCTCGCGACGCCTGCGCTCATCGACCTGATCAGCGCGCGAATTGCATCGAAAACGACGTCCGGCTTGTCGCTGCTGTTTCGCTCGTTCGGTTTCAAGTTCGGCATTCCGGTCGACGGCGATCTCGTCTTCGATATTCGCTGTCTACCGAACCCGCACTACGTACCGGAGCTACGCCGCCTCACCGGAAGAGACGAAGCGGTGCGGGAGTTTCTCGAGGCCGATGCCGATGTCCTTGCGATGTACAACGACATCAGACGCTACCTCGAGACCTGGCTGCCGAAGTTCGAACAGAACAACCGCATCTACATGACGGTGGCGATCGGCTGCACCGGCGGGCAACATCGCTCCGTGTACATGGCCGAGAAGCTCGGCAGCCATTTTGGCGAGACCATTCCGAACGTACTCGTTCGGCATCGCGAGCTGGAACAGCGCATC
>CAZLDA010000794.1:0-1928 GCA_964557875.1 uncultured Pseudomonadales bacterium
CTTGCGCCGATGTCGAGATTGTCGCGAGCGATTCGATACGCGAGGCGATAGCCCTCGCCTTGCACGTCGAGCGCGCACAGGTCGCGCAACGCCTGTTCGATGGTGTCGATACGCAGATACACGGCACCCAGGCGCGCAGACAGCCGCTTCGATAACGTCGACTTTCCGCTGCCGGGCAGCCCCGCAAAAATGTACAGCAGCGGTTCGCGTGACATATCAGTCGTGTCGTCGAGCGGCGACGTGCGTCGTGTGTGACGTCATGTCGGGAACGCTTCGAATTGCGGCGCGTCACCGCCGATGTGATCCCACGGTGCTTTCGAACCGACGAAGATGTGCATCGCGATCTCCACACCCGGATCGCCGTCGACACTGCCCAACGTCACGCCGTGTATGTTGCCGCCAACGATGCCGCACAACGTGGTGCCGCACGCACTGCAGAAACACATGCCGAAACCCGCGACGCTTTCGAATCGGGTCACGGAGTTCTCGCCCCGCACCCAATGAAATGATCCCGGCACCACCTCCGCGTATGCCGATCCCGCGCCGCTGAATGCTTTGCGGCAGCGCGAACAGTGGCAACTTCGCGCCACGACGAGCGGCGCGTCGACTGCGTATCGCACCTTGCCGCAAAAACAACCGCCCTCGATCGACATAGCGCCTCCGTAAGTTCGTCAGTGATCGCTGTCTACCACACAGAACAGGTTTCCATCCGGATCTTCGAGCACCACGTAATCCGCAGTCGGTTGATACCGCCACTCGTATCGCCGCGCCCCGAGTTTCACGAGACGCTCCACCTCGCTGAATTGTTCTGAGGTGTAGAGGTCGAGGTGCAACCAGCTGCGCTTGCCGGTGCGTTTCGTCGGCGACTGATCGAGTGAGAGGTTCGGCCCCTTCCCCGAAGGGTCGTGAAGAATCACGAAGCCGCCGTTCGGGTCGGTGTGCTCCACGACATAGTGCAACGCTTCCTGCCAGAACGCCCACATCCGCTCGAATTCGTAGCACCGAATGACGATCGAACCGATCTTCAGCCGGTCGAGCCCGCTCATCTCACCCTCCGTTCCATCCAACGGCCTTCGGCATTAGCGACTGCTTCGATCAGCCCCGGTTCTCTGCTAGTGTCACCAGCCCCACTCGAGCCAAGGCCCATTCGAAATGACGATCAAAGTGCATGGTCATCCTCTCTCGCCCTTCGTCCGCAAAGTGCTGTTTGCACTCGAAATCAAAGGCGTCGATTACGAAAACGTCGTGGTGATGCCCGGTGATTCGAGCCCCGCATTCCGCAAGGTGAGCCCGCTCGGCAAAATCCCGGTGCTGCAACACGACGATTTCTCGATAGCCGACTCCAGTGTGATCTGCCGCTACATCGAGCGCGTGTTTCCGACGCCTGCCCTGTTTCCCGCCGACCCCAAACTGGAAGCGCGCGCGCTCTGGGTGGAAGAGTACGCGGACACGAAGGTGATCGAGAACTGCGCCGGTATTTTTCAACAGCGTTTCCTGTTCCCGAAGATGATGGGCAAGGCCACCGATCAGGCGATCGTGGACAACATCATTACGCACGGCATGCCGCCGGTGCTCGAGTATCTCGAATCGATCGCGCCGGAAAGCGGTTACTTCGTGGGCGACGCGCTGTCGATTGCCGACATCTCCGTGGTCACCTGTTTCCTGCAGGCGCAATACGGCGACTACGCCGTAGATGCGAAGCGTTATCCGAAACTCGGCCGCTATCTGGCGGGGGCGTTTGCATCGCCGATCGTGACCGGACGGATGGCGAAAGAGCGCGCGGTACTCGGGAACTGACGCGTCGAATCAACCGCCAACGCCGCGATTCTTGTCTGCATTGGCGAAGTGTTCGATCTGGTCGGCCCGCGCCTTTTTGAACGCGGGCCGACCGGTGACGCGCGTCACATAGGCTTCGGTCGCCGGCCGGC
>CAZLDA010000795.1:0-1922 GCA_964557875.1 uncultured Pseudomonadales bacterium
CTGCCTGGGCGTTGGGAAGTCCTACACCTTGACCGAATTGCGCCAGCATCATCGGTAGGAAGAGTGTCAGTGGTTCGAGCTTTCCCGCGGCTGCGAACGCGATGGTGACTAGCACCCCGGTGAGCGCGATCAGCATGCCAGCGGTCATAAGCGATAGCGTCGAGTAGCGCTCCGTCAAACGTACCGAGGCGAAATTGCCGAGCATGAAGCCGCCTGCCACCAACATGAAGTAAAGACCATACTCCGTGGCCGGCCTGTGCAGCAGCACCACCATGACGTATGGGGCGCCCGAGATGAACGAGAAGAAGATGGTCGAAGAGAACGCGGGATACAGCACCAACACCACGAATCGGGGCGAAGCCAACAGCTGAACAAAGCCGCGCAGCATGCCCGCAGCCGCTTCCATCCTGTGCTCGGCCCGGTGGGACTCCTGGAACAGGATCACGACCGCGCCGATCACCACGATGCCGGCGATGCAGACCAATCCGAAGATCGCGCGCCAGTTCGTTATGTCTACGATTACGCCTCCAATTGCCGGGGCGACCATCGGCGCCACTACCATCACCATCGTCAATCGTGCGATGACTCCAGCCGCCCGGCTTGGCCCGTAATGATCGCGCGCCACGGCGCGCGCGATGACCATGCCGGCAGCTCCACCGACCGCCTGCACCACGCGCGCTGCAATCAACGTGTGAATGTCGGGCGCAATCACGCAACCGAGACTGCCCGCAACGAACATCCCCAGCCCCAACAAGAGAATCGGGCGGCGACCGTAACGATCCGACAAAGGACCGTAGATCAGCGTGCCGACCGCAATTGCAACCATCGATACGCTCAGCGTCAGCTGAGCAGTCGCGGGCGAAACGGCAAAGCTCGTCTGTATCGCCGGTAGCGCCGGCAGGAAGATCTGCATCGCAAACGGACCCGTCGCCGTTACGGCGGCGAGAATTGCGATCAACCAGAGAGGCGGCGGTGAGTCTGCAGCGATGGATCTGACCATCGGTCGCAGAGTAGCCGGGCCGCAACGCTTCCGCTATAACGACGCCTTACCTTCGCGACTGAACATCAAAGGCATCTCAATGACGAATTCGCTGGTACTAGCCGAATCGGAAGGCGGCATCACCGTGGTGACGCTCAATCGCCCGGAAGCATTGAACGCACTGTCGCGCGCGCTTCGTGGGGCTATCGTCGATACGTTCGAACGCCTGCGCACCGACGCTGCTACGCAAGTGATCATTCTCACGGGCGCCGGACGCGCGTTCACCGCCGGTCTCGACCTAAAGGAACTCGGCGGCGAGCGCGACACGGACACAACGGGTATCAATGATCGCGATCTGCTGCGCGTTTTCGATGAGGTCGACAAGCCCATCATCGGCGCAATCAACGGTTACGCGATCACCGGCGGCTTCGAGATCGCCTTGATGTGCGACTTCCTCATCGCGTCCACGCAAGCAACGTTTGCCGATACCCATGCGCGCGTCGGCGTCGTTCCGGGATGGGGACTGTCGCAGCGCTTACCGCGCCTGATCGGCATCAACCGCGCGAAGGAACTCTCGCTCACCGGCAACTATCTGAACGCGGAACGCGCCTACGAATGGGGGCTGGTGAATCGCGTGGTCGAACCCGCAGAGCTGCTGCCCACCTGCAAAGCGCTGGCACGCGACATCCTCACCACCGACCCGGCGACACGCTCGGAAATCCGCAGGATCATGAACCAGGGCTGGAACGCGACGCTGGGCGAAGGCATGTCCATCGAACACGACGCCAGCCGCCAGCACTCACGCCGCGAGCTGACGCCGGAAAAGGTCGCGGCGCGACGAAAGGGCATCCAGGAACGTGGACGCTCGCAAAGCCAGTGATGAACGCTGTTTGAGGAGAGGATCCGGCCGCCGCGACATGGCGGTTCGATGTCGGCAAACTGC
>CAZLDA010000796.1:0-1915 GCA_964557875.1 uncultured Pseudomonadales bacterium
TATCCGATTGCGGACTCAGCGAGCTGGTCTGCCTGCCGGGCAGCCAGCTGGATGTGGCGCCGTGGTTGCGGCGGATGGATCTCTTCGTGATGGGTTCGCGTCGCGAGGGAATCTCCAACACGATCCTCGAGGCGATGGCAACGGGTCTTGCCGTCGTTGCGACCGGGACCGGCGGCAACTTCGAACTGGTCGATGACGGTGTGACCGGCGCCCTGGTTCCGCCGCGATCCGCAGAAGCCCTAGCGAATGCGATGGCGCCGTACGTCCTCGACGACGCGTTGAGGGCAAGCCATGGCATGGCGGGGCGGGACCGGGTCGTTCGGGAGTTTTCCCTCGATGCCATGGTTGGCAAATACGCGGCGCTATATGCGCACGCAACTTCTGACAGGCAGGTCGCGTAACCATGTGCGGAATTACCGGCATCGTGGATCTGAAGGAACGTCGCGTGATCGATTCGAACTTGCTCGCGCGGATGAATGGATCGCTCGAACACCGCGGCCCGGATGGTGACGGTTTTCATTTCGAGCCGGGTGTTGGGTTCGGCCATCGGCGACTGTCGATCATCGACCTCGAAGGCGGCAAGCAGCCGCTGTACAACGAAGACCATACCGTCGTCGTGACGTACAACGGCGAGATCTACAACTTCAAAGACATCGAAGTCGAGCTGCGCGCGAAGGGACATCTCTTCCGCACGCGTTGCGATACCGAAGTGATCGTGCACGCGTGGGAGGAATGGGGCGAGCGCTGCGTGGATCGATTCAACGGCATGTTCGCCTTTGCAATCTGGGATCGAAACCGGGAGACGTTGTTCCTCGCGCGCGACCGTATGGGTGTCAAACCCCTGTACTACACCGTGTCAAGTGATGGCCGACTGTTGTTCGCTTCGGAGCTCAAAGCACTGATGATGTCTCCGGATGTTTCGCGACGAATCGATACCACGGCCGTCGAGGATTACTTTGCGTTCGGTTACGTGCCCGATCCGAAGACGATTTACGCCGGCGTCCATAAGCTCGAGCCTGGCTACCTGATCGTTGCGAAGCGCGGATCTACGGCGATTACGCCGCGGCGCTATTGGGACGTGCCGCTATTCGGACCGATCGATCCGCAGGCATCTGACGATTCTCCCAAGGATGTGGCGTCGGCGCTGAGGGAAGCCGTTCAACGTCGCCTGGTTGCGGACGTGCCGCTGGGTGCGTTTTTGTCTGGAGGGATCGACTCGAGCGCGGTCGTGGCGATGATGCGCGAGATCGGCGTGGATCATCTGCTGACGTGTTCGATCGGATTCAACGAGCCGCAATATGATGAGTCGCAGTATGCAAAGCTCGTCGCTGATCAGAAACACACCGACCACAAGGTCGAGATCGTCGAAGCTTCCGACTACGGTCTGCTCGATCAGCTGGCGTCGATCTACGACGAACCGTTCGCCGACAGTTCCGCAATTCCTACGTATCGGGTTTGTCAGCTGGCACGAAAGCACGTCACCGTTGCCTTGTCGGGCGATGGCGGCGACGAGAACTTCATCGGCTACCGGCGTTACAAGTTCTTTCAGATGGAAGAACGCATCCGCGCACCACTGCCGCTCGCGATTCGTCGTCCGCTTTTCGGCGCGCTCGGGCGTTGGTACCCGAAACTCGACTGGGCACCACGCATCTTTCGTGCGAAGACTACGTTCGAGTCCTTGGGCCGATGCTCGTCTGAGGGATACCGCCACGGTGTGACGATCGCATCAGACAAGGGTCGCGATGCTCTCTACTCCAAGAGCTTCAAGAGCGAACTGCAGGGGTATGGCGCAGAGCAGGTCTTCGCACGCCATCTCGAGGGGCGTGAGTTTGCCGACGCGCTGAGGATGGTTCAGTACCTTGATTTCAAAACCTATCTTCCGGGCGACATTCTGACGAAGGTCGATCGCGCGAGC
>CAZLDA010000797.1:0-1903 GCA_964557875.1 uncultured Pseudomonadales bacterium
TTTCACGCACCAGAACCACTCGAGTGATGCGATGGAAGTGATCCGTCGCATGTTCACGCCCGAGTTCCGCAACAGGCTCGACGCCATCGTTCAGTTCAAGCCGCTCGATGGCGAGATCATCAAAACGGTCGTGGACAAGTTCCTTACGGAACTGCAGGCGCAGCTCGACGAAAAACGCGTCCAGCTGGAAATCGACGACGCGGCGCGCGAGTGGCTTGCGCGTGAAGGTTATGACGAGAAGATGGGCGCACGGCCAATGCAGCGGCTTATCCAGGAGAAGATCAAGCGGCAACTGGCCGAAGACATCTTGTTCGGCGAGCTATCGGGTGCAGGCGGTACGGTCTACGTGACGGTCGAGAACGGCGACTTGGCGTTGCGCATCGAATCGGCAAAGGCGGCTACCGCGCGCGAAACGTGATGCGCCCCTTCGTAAGGTCGTAGGGAGTTAGCTCTACTTTCACGCGATCGCCGGTGATCAATCGGATGTAGTTCTTGCGCATCTTTCCAGAGATGTGCGCTGTAACAACGTGGCCGTTGTCGAGCTCTACGCGGAACATCGTGTTTGGAAGCGTGTCCACGATGGTCCCCTCCATTTCGATCTGTTCTTCCTTCGCCATACTCTCCGCAGCGTTCGAAAAAGCGTCGCGCATTCTGCCGCATGCGATACGGAAAGGCAAAAACGACGGTCGTGAATCAGCTGAGGCGAACCCAGCGCTTCCTGACCAATAGTTCGATGGGGCGATAGTCGGTCTTGTAGCGCATCTTCGGGCTGTCTCGGACCCAGTATCCGAGATACAGATACGGAATCGAGTTCTGCTGGCAATACTCGATCTGCGCAAGCACCGCGAGCACGCCGATGCTGCGTCTGCTCAAGGCCGGATCGAAGAACGTATAGATCGCCGACAAGCCGTCGGGTACACGATCCGTGACCGCAACTCCAATGATGCGGCCTGCTTCTTCTAACACGAGAAACGCCGAGTTGCTCCAGCTGCTGAGCAGGAAGGACCGGAATTGATCGACGTTCGGCGGATACATGTCACCGTCGGAATGCCGTCCTTCGATGTAGCGCGCGTAGAGCGCGTAGTACTGATCGGCGAAAACGGCTTCGCGCATCGTGGCCGTGACGTCGACATTGGCCCGCTGAATGCGTCGAAACCGTCGTGACCAACGAAAATCCGCCACCGGCACTCGAGACGGCACACATGCGCTGCACCCGTCGCAATAAGGCCTATAGAGATGGCTTCCGCTGCGGCGAAAGCCGGCATTGGTCAACCGACCATAGATCGTCGCGTTGACCACTTCTCGAGGATCGAGGAACAGCGTCCGTGCGGTGCGATTTTCCAGGTAGCTGCAGGAGTGCGGCGGAGTCAGAAAGAACTGCTTCTCGCTCAACTCATCGTTCATCGAAATGCCAAGGCCCGCGGCGGGTGACGTCGCGGGGATTATTGCGCAGCCGTGTGAGGAATTCTCGACGGGACATCTCCACCGCCCCGAGTGACTGCAGGTGCGGGTTCATGACCTGACAGTCGATGAGGTCGAACTGCCATTTCTCGAGTTGCTCCGCCAGTAGAACAAGGGCCACCTTCGATGCATCGGATCTCCGCGCGAACATCGACTCGCCGAAGAACATCCGACCGATGGATACGCCGTAGAGTCCGCCGACCAGTTCGCCGTCCATCCACGTTTCAACTGAGTGAGCGTAACCAAGCCGATGCAGGTCGCCGTACGCGGCGCGGATCGACGGCGTGATCCACGTTCCACGATCGCCGTCGCGGGGAGCCGCACATCCCCGCACAACATCGTCGAATACTGTGTCGAACCGCACTTCGAATTCGCCGCGCGCGAGTGTGCGCCGTAGGCTTCGCGATACCTTGATGCGGTTCGGAAGGAACACCGCACGCGG
>CAZLDA010000798.1:0-1900 GCA_964557875.1 uncultured Pseudomonadales bacterium
CGGTCGTCGCCGTACTGAAACACGCCGCGCGCCTGAAATGGCCCAACTGGTAGTGCATACCCTTGCGCGAACGCCTTGAACGGCGCGAGATCGGTGCCGCTCATCGCGAAGTTCAGACTGGTTCCGCGCCAACTCGGCGAGGAACCGATTACGCCGCCGAGCTGCAGCCGGGAGCCCGCGGCGCTGATGTCGACGCCATCGAGGCGCGTTCGTCCGCTCTGAATGACGATGTGTCCTGCTGCTTTGTAAGGTTGCGCCGGAAAATCCGGCCACCTGACGTAAGCCGCCGCGTCGGATAACCGCTAGCCTTGCAGCCCGAAGCGCAGATTGGTGCTGCCGGTTTTCGACGTACCAATCACACCATCGAGATTCAGCGTGTCGTCGGCCACGGAGAGCGTAGCCGCCCGCAACTCCACGCCGACTTGGGACCATTCGGCCTGCCCTCGCGCGGAAAAAGCGGCGCGAGGCGCTAGCACGCCGAGCGCTTGTGCCCACGGTCTGATGTCGTTGCCACGTGCGGTGAACTGGACGCGCGTACCAAAGTAGTCCGGCGAGTCACCCAACGGCCCGCTCGCGCTCAGATAGAGCAGGGCAGTTTTGGACGTCAGCTCGATCAGGTCCTCACCGCTGTCGGAAGGGTACAAGCGGACCGTGACGTCGAAGGGACCCGTTGCCAATCCGGGAATGCGGAGCAACTTACGGAACTTCTCGACGTTCGCACCGACGAGATGTGCCGTCACATCATTGCCGGACAGCGTATCGATGCGTTTCACCGAACCCTGCAGGCTGAATGCACTGTCGGGAAGGTCGAGTTTCGCCTGTTCGATCTCGAGCAGCGTTCCGGTGCGGCGCACCGTCGCGGTTAAACGAAACTGTTCGGGAGGCAGTTCGAAACCTGCGATGCCCGCAAGCAGGCTCACGTCGGGGCCGGATATCTCGGTGCGCAACGTCAGCTTTGCCATATCGGTAGGATCCGCAAGCTCGCCGTCGCCGGAGATGTCGAACTCACCAATTTTTCCGATGACACTGCCGCGTACGCCCTGACCGTCGGCCGCGGGCGACACGGACAGAGTGAAACTGAAGGGACCATCGCCGAGATTACGCACCCCGAACGTCGATGCCACGTAGGCCGCATCGGGGCCCGAGATGTCGAGATCGGCTTCGCTGTCCACCGGGTGCGCCAGGTCGTCGACGCGCACGCGTAGCGACAGACTCAACTCACCCAGGTGGCCGTCGATCGATGTGCTGATCGCCTTTCCGGCGACGAGGTTTGCAAACGGCCCGACCTGCCCGGTGACATTCAGCGCGGCGTCGTTGGCGCTGCCTAACGCGGCGAATTCGAGCATGTCGCCCGCACCACGCTGCTGCGTGATCCGCTCGAAGTTCAAGATGAGCGGCCGGTCGAGGCGGGGACCGATGAACTTCACGTGAGCACCCGGCAGCGATACGCGATCGACCACGATCGGCAACGCCGACATCCAGCGCGTATCCGGGGTCGCTGTGGGTCGAGGAAATTCCCAGTTGTTCGCGCCGTCGTCGTTGCGCTCGAGCAGCAGGTCGAGTCCGTCGATATCGACTTCGTCGACGATCAGTGTGGGCGAAGGCGACAGCAGCGACATGCCGTCGACGCGGACCGAAACCCGGTTCGCCACGAGCATGTCGCCACGACTGCCCCATTCGACATTCGCAAGCCGCACATTGGTCGCAGCAATCACGATGTCGCGGCCCAACTCGAGCGTCAGTACGCCATCGATACTCGCAGCGCGGCCCAGTTGTTCTGTCGCCCAGGAATTGAACGCGTGCTGCACCGCCCGTTGGCCAGCTGGGGAAACAAGCGCGATAACGGCACCAGCGGCAAGCAACAGCAGCGACACTAGCGAAATCAATACAACGCGAACAA